>JBBRVA010000104.1:0-14162 GCA_038247295.1 Caldilineales bacterium
AATGGATCGCTAATTGCGTGTCGAGTTGCTCAATTTCATTGACTGGACTTAGATGTCCATTTTGAGAAGCTTCTGATAAAATAGCAGAATTTAGCACAATGTCACTTTCAGTTCTTTGGCGTAGAGCAAACAAGCAATTGTATATTGAACCTATAGCTCCTAGCAGCATACATCAGAAGTTATTCATCCACCAATCGTTACGTTAGCTAGTAAAATTAAATTCTGGAATGTCAACAGCACTTAACTAAGCCGGTGTTCCACCAGCGTGCTGCTCAGGGTTCGAGTGCCAATCGAGACATAGAGCTCGCGTTCGGTTACGGAGAGGGAAAGCGTAGCGCGCCGTTCAATCAGCCCGGCCAGTTGATCGACAAAACGGCGGTCGAGGGCATAGATCGGAATCTCCTCGGCGTGATAGATCTTTTTGCCCGCCAATTGGCCGAGCAATTGCTCGACATCGCGATGCGTGTAGACGGCGGCACGCCCAGCCAGTTTACTGCCGCGGTGAAGTCGTTCCGCATCGGGCAGCCCGACCTCGATCCACGCCGTCACCCGGCCCGTTAAGTCGCGCACCAAGACCGCCGGTTCGTCGCCGGCGGCCACGCCCTGCGTAAAGGCGATGCCTTCGGTGTACTCCAGACAGTAGGCCAACACGCGCATCAGCATATATTCGGCTGCCTCGGAAGGCTGGCGCGCCACACGCAGATCGAGCGTTTCGTAGACGCCGCGGTCAACATCGGATAATTCGATGGTCAAATTGTAGATCGTTGCCGTTAAGGCCATACTATCCTCACACCTTTAACCCTTGAATAACTTCACAGCGGCCGCCGCGCCGCCGAGCAGAAAACCAACATCACTGCCGGCGGTGATAAATTGGAAGCCTTGTTTGGCTAATTCCAGCCCATGTTGGGGCGAAGAGCCGGCAAAACCAGGAATTTTACCCGTATTGCGACAGGCTTCTAAGACGCGTTCAATCGCCCGTGCGTGTTCCTCGCGTTGGAACATCACGCCCGGCGCAATACCCATTGACAGCGCCAAGTCAGAGGGTCCCAACCAGCAGCCATCCACACCTGGGGTGGCCAAAATTGCTTCGGCGTTATTCACGGCTTGGATGCTCTCGATCTGCACGGCGACAAAGAGCTGTTCGTCGATCCATTCAGCGTAATCGCTGCCATAAACGCGGGCGCGGCCCCAGCCCCAAGAGCGTGTGCCAACGGGCGGAAAGCGGCACGCATCGGCGGCGGCTTTGGCCTCTTCTGGCGTGTGGACCATCGGCACAATAATGCCCAGCATGCCCTCGTCGAGCAGGCGGCCGATCAGGGTGTAGTCGTTGCGTGCGACACGCGCCATCGGCACAGCCGAACCGGCCTGCATCGCGATCAGTGCGGCGGTGGTGGATTCATCGCCCCACGCGCCATGCTGGCGATCCAAGAGAAAGAAGTCGATGCCGGTATTGCTCAAGGTTTCGACGGCCGCCGGTGAACCTAAGCCTAACCCAAAACCGAAGGCCGGTTTGCCTTGCAACATGGCCTGCTTCGCGGTATTGATTTTCATGGTCGGTGTATCTCCCTTGCTACTGTGAAGTATGGGTAAGAATGTGATACTATAGTTGAAACTATCTAATTTCACTAATTACCTGTGTCAGTCAGGATTAAATCGATGGCAAATGTCTTACAAACGATCATTTCAGTTCACGGCTACACGATTCGTCTCACCGCACAACAATGGGCGCATATCACAGAATCCCACGATTACATGGCCGGCAACTTGGACAGCGTTATTGAAACCTTAGCTGAACCATCACGCATCATTCAAGGATAACGTGGCGAATGATTAGCGCTCCGTGACTATGCCCATACAAATATTTCACGCAAGACAGCAGTTGTGGTCTACCGTGACGAACCTGATGGCTTTGTGATCACCGCTTTTTTTACATCCAAGCCAGAGAAGATTGAACAGAAAGGAGTGCGAGTATGGCAACAATGACCTTGCCACCTACATTGATTGGTTCATTATTGACACTACCTGCCCACCAACTTTGGATTGATTATGACGAACAAGCGGATGTTCTCTATATCAGTTTCCGCAAACCGCAGCAAGCGAATGACAGTGTGATGGAGGAAGAAGATACGATCTATCATTACCGTGATGACGAGGTTGTCGGCATTACTGTCTTGAACGCATCTGACAAAGTGTGAACAAACCTACCCAACCACGCCGACCAGCGTTAGCTCATGCGCACGGTGGCAACTGACCCAATGGCCGGGGGTTAGCTCACGCAGCGTGGGCGGATCGGTGCGGCACACATCTTTTGCATATTTGCAACGCGGATGGAAGTAGCAGCCCGACGGTGGATGCGCTGGATCCGCCACCTCGCCCTCTAAAATGATGCGCTGGGTGCGCAGACGCGGATCTGGTTTGGGAACGGCCGAGAGCAGCGCTTCTGTATACGGATGTTGAGGGGTGGTAAAGAGCGCTTCCGTCTCCGCAATCTCGACCATTTTGCCCACATACATCACGGCAACGCGGTCGCTGACATGTTTGACAACGCTCAGATCATGGGCGACAAACAGATAGGACAGGCCAAGCTGTTCTTGTAGATCCAGGAGCAGGTTGACAATCTGGGCCTGCACCGAAACATCCAGGGCAGAAACCGGCTCGTCGGCCACGATCAGGGCCGGGTTGAGCGCCAGGGCGCGCGCAATACCGACGCGCTGACGTTGACCACCACTAAAGGCATGGGGATAGCGGCGCATATATTCCGGCGGCAACTGCACCAATTCTAACAGCGCTTCTACCCGATCCTTGCGTTCTTCCAGGCTCGTCACGCCATTGACCAGCAGCGGCTCACCAATAATGTCGAGCAGTGTCATGCGCGGGTTGAGCGACGAGTAGGGGTCTTGAAAGATCATCTGCATTTGGCGGCGCAGGGGCCGCAGGGCGCGTTTGGACAGGGTGGCAATATTGACGACGGTGTCATTGCCCGGTTGATTACTTGAGCGAAAACGAATCTCGCCTGCGGTCGGCTGCACGGCGCGCAAAATACAGCGCGCCGTGGTCGTCTTGCCACAGCCACTTTCGCCCACCAACGCCAGCGTTTCGCCTTTGTTTAGGTGAAAGCTGACATCATCCACTGCGCGCACATAGTTGGTCACGCGGCGCAAAAGCCCTTGGCGGATCGGGAAATATTTTTTAAGTTGCTTAACTTCGAGTAGTGGGTTGTGATTCAAGATGGTGTATGCCTGGTGGTCCCCAAGTAAATGGGGGAAATTATGGTAACTACTGAGCTTACTACAACGGATTTAGATAAGAACGGATTCTTTGCCCTGTCAAGAAAAATCCGTTCCTATCTAAATCCGTTGTAGTAAGCGGGCCGGAGCAGTTACAAATTATATTCACATAAAGACACGGTTCAAATCCAAAACGAAACCGGGCAAGACGGGATCACCAGATAGGCTAGTTGGATTGTATAAGGTCTCAACCGCTTCGCCTGGCTCATAAATCTCGGCCATTCGTGTCTGCGGATCGAGTAACCAGCCTAACCGTGCGCCGTTGGCTATATATTCGCGCATCTTTGCCCGTACAACCTCAATCTCATCACTGGGCGAGCATAGTTCGAGGACAAAGTCAGGACAAAGAGGGGCAAATCCACGCTTTTGATAGGCAGTTAGAACATTCCAACGCGCTTGCATGATCCAAGCCGCATCCGGTGAACGGGTTGCGCCATTTGGCAATTTAAAACCAGTGGACGAGTCAAAGGTCAGCCCCAATCCGCTGCGTTCATTCCAAAGCCATAATTGAGCGCTAATGCTGCCATTGCGCGCGCCTGTTTCACTGCCTGCTGGTGGCATGATGATAACTTCTCCCGCTGCTGTGCGTTCCAGACGTAAATCGCGATTGGTCCGGCATAGTTCATAAAATTGTTCTTCGGTTATGGCTAAAGGTTCTACATTCAAGGTCAAGACAGTCATTTGTTCACCTCCAACGTCAATTCTTCCTGCTACCTCGGATCTGCATCATACCTTACTTGTGGTACAAGAAGCAACTGACTTGCTGATCATCGCCTTCTGCCACCAAGTGCGGCTCGCGTGTATCACACGTACCGGGCATAAAATCTGGGCAGCGCGGGTGAAAGGGACAGCCGGCGGGCCGATTGTAGGGGTGGGGAATCGAACCAGTGATCGTCGTCAACTTGGTGCGCGGCTTGGCCAGGATCGTCGGGATCGAGCGCAGCAGCGACCGTGTGTAAGGATGCTTGGGCGCATGAAAAATCGCATCGACTGGGCCTTGCTCGACCACGCGGCCTAGGTACATCACCACGACATCGTCGGCCATTTCCGCAATCACACCCATGTCGTGGGTAATCAAAATGATGGCGAGGCCCTTTTCATCTTGAAGTTTGCGCAGCAGATCCAGAATTTGGGCTTGCGTGGTCACATCCAGCGCCGTGGTCGGTTCGTCGGCGATCAGAATCTTGGGATCACCGGCCAGCGCCATTGCGATCATGACGCGCTGGCGCAGACCACCGCTCAGTTGGAATGAGTACTCGTCGATGCGCCGTTCTGGTTTGGGAATCCCCACCAGGCGCAACAGATCGATCGCCCGTTCGCGTGCTTCTTTTTTGTCTAGCGGGCTGTGCAGACGGACCGCCTCGATGATCTGGTTGCCCACGGTGTGAAAGGCGCTAAAAGAGGTCATCGGCTCTTGAAAGATCAACGCGATCTCTGCGCCGCGGATCGAGCGCATCGTGCGGCTGTCGGGGGCAAGCGTCGTTAGGTCAAGCTCATCAATTTGGCCATTGGGAAGATGGCGACGCAACCAGACATGGCCGCTTTCGATGCGCCCGGGCGGCTCTACAATCTGCAAAATCGAGCGCGCGGTCACGCTCTTGCCGCAGCCACTCTCGCCGACAATCCCGAGCGTTTTGCCCGGATAGATGTCAAAGCTGGCGCCATCCACAGCATGGACCGTGCCTTCATCCTGGTGGAAGTAGGTCTTTAAATTTTGGATCGAGAGGACAGGAAGTGAAGTATTAGCGACCATATCGGTTAAGATTCTTTCTCGATCCAATATCCAACCACGGCCAACACTTGCGGTAAATCTTCCAGCACCCGACCAGAAAGTTTGGATTCATCTATGCTTGTGTCATCAGCATGAAAGTGATGGGGCGCAGTCGCAATAAGTGGATAATGCGATGCGTTATCCCACCGCAAAATGGGGCGGCTGGTGAATAGCTGGTAAGCATAATCCAAAAAGCTTGACTCAATATGCAACCAAACCTGAAATTGATAATTGTGGATAAGCCGGCAGCGAATTTTTAGCTCTACCTTGCCAGCCGGTGTTTCGTCATAATTGATAACTCTAACACTTTCCACCAACGGGTGTCGATGCAGATAACTGAGGATGGCATTAGTGAGGGCGTTCATCCTGCAACTCCTGATAAGCGAGTTGCCAATCCATCAGCATGCTGCGGGCTGAACGCCATGCCAGCCAGTCATCTTCTTCGGAAGGAGTGGCCTGTCCCTCCAACCGGTTCGTAAATGTGTCAAAATCAGTCGCGTGCTTGCGCTCTAGCCTGCGGATGCGACGCTGGTAATAGGCAACTTTGTTACGTACTGCGGTCAAGGCTAGCGCCCACAACGCATCCTCCATGCTTGGATACTTCTGCGTTGCCACCAAGGCGCTTACAACTTTGTTCAGTATGTTTGTTGACGTTATGTCTAGTGACATAAATTAACCTTCTTATGGCGACTTATCGCTTTTCGGGCTGGCGAGCCCAATATCCACCATGAATGCCCAGTACAGCTGACATAAGTATACCACGATCCGCCAACATTTGGCCGTTTACCCATACGGATCCGCCGCATCGCGTAGCCCGTCGCCTAGAAAGTTGAAAGCCAGAACCGCCAACGTTACTGGAATAGCCGGTGTCATCAGCCAGGGCGAAATGGCAACTGCCTGGATATTTTGCCCTTGTTGGAGCAAGACACCCCAACTGACGGCGGGCGGACGCAACCCCAGGCCCAGGAAACTGAGCGAAGTTTCGGCAATAATCATCGCCGGAATAGCCAGGGTGGTAGCAGCAATAATGTGGCTGAGAAAGGAAGGCACCATGTGGCGAAAAATAATCCGCATCTGGCTGGCGCCGGCCAACTCGGCCGCGGTGACAAAATCTTCCTCGCGCAACGAGAGAAAGCGCCCGCGCACCACGCGCGCCATCACTGTCCAGCCGATCAGCGAGATGATGATCGTGATAAAAAAGTAGATCCGGGTGACCGACCACTCGCGCGGCAAGGCCGCGGCGAGCCCCATCCAGAGTGGAATCGTGGGGATCGAGCGCATAATTTCGATAATGCGTTGGATCACATTATCGACCATGCCGCCATAAAGGCCAGAAATGCCGCCCAGTAAAACGCCGAGAAAGAGGCTGAGCGCCACACCCACCAGACCAATCGTCAAAGAAGCGCGCGTTGCCAGCATCAAGCGCGAGAAAAGATCGCGGCCTTGCAAATCTGTACCCAGCAAAAAGATCCCTTCTTCCGCCGGCGCGCCCACCGTGCCGATCAGATGGCGATTGGTAGGGATAAAACCCAACAGCTTATATTCATAGCCTTGGGCAAAAAGCCGCACCGGAATCTTGTTGGCGGGGTCAATGACGTAGACGCGCTTAAAAGTTTTGGGGTCACGTTTGCCCGTCAGGCCAAAGACATGCGGGCGAAAGGCGCCTTCATCAAAAAAATGGATTGGCTGCGGAGGTAGCAATGAGCGTTGCTCGTCGGAGACAAAGGGATTGGCGTAAGCGAAGAAGTCGGGAAAGAGCACAATCAAGTAGAAAAATGCAATCACCACACCCCCAATCATGGCCAGTTTGTGTTTGCGAAAGCGCCACCACATCAACTGCCATTGCGTCGCCACGGAGATGCGGTCGGCGACGTTTGATTTTTTGGGTTTGGTTGGTTGATTCAACGTTGCAACGGCTTCAGCCATACTTTACCTTCCGGAATAAAGGGTTTACAGAAAAATAGCATGAACGAATTTACGATTGACGATTTTTGATTGACGAAGCGATTGTGTCGATAAAATTGCTCTTTAGCCGATGAAGTATGGTTGGTTTATTCAACCATGCTGGCGACAAGACGACTTCGTAAATCGTCAATGTAAATCGTAAATCAAAAATCGTCAATCGTCAATCGCTAGCTATTCTCCATGCCCAACCGAATTCGTGGATCGATCCACATCAAGACCAGATCCGACACAAAAGTCCCGATTACCGTCATTACCGCCAGCAAGAGCAAAATGGTGCCGGCTAGGAAGAGATCTTGGGCGATCAGCGCTTTGTAGAGCAGTGGCCCAACGGTGGGCAGACTGAGCACCAGCGAGACGATGATGCTACCTGAGACAATATAAGGGAAAAGATAACCAACGGTGCTCGCAAATGGGTTGAGCGCGGCCCGCACTGGGTATTTCAAGATCACACGCATTTCGGACAGCCCCTTGGCGCGCGCCGTCACCACATAGGGTTTGCGCAAGTCGTCTAGCAGGTTGGCGCGCATGATGCGGATCAGCTCGGCCATGCCGGCCATGGCCAGGATGAAGGCAGGCAACGGCAGATGTTTGAGCATATCCCACACTTTGGCCACGCTCCATTCGGCCTGCATATATTCCGCCGAGAAAAGACCACCGATGCTCTTCATGCCAAAATACTTGAAGCCGACATAGAGCACGATCAGCGCCAACATAAAGTTGGGAATGGCAATGCCCAAAAAAGCAATGAAGGTTGCTAGATAATCACCGATCGAATATTTACGCACCGCCGAGTAGATGCCAACCGGCAATGCTATTCCCCAGATCAAGAGTACGGCGGCCATCGAAACCACCATCGTGAGCGGCAGTCGGTCGCCGATCACTTCGCGCACAGGGCGATTGTATTCCATGGAGGTGCCAAAGTTGCCGCGCAACATCAAGCCCATCCACTTGGCATACTGCACATAAAGCGGCCGATCCAACCCATATTGTTGGCGCAGCGCAGCGGCTTCTTGCGCGCCTACCGTAGTGCCACTAGCCTGTAAATTGGCCACATACGCGGTCACATAATCGCCCGGTGGCAACTGGATCACCAGGAAGGAGAGGACGGAGGCAGCCCAGATGGTTAAGAGGCCGGCAAAAAGGCGACGAATAATGTAGGTAAGCATGATGAATTGCCACTTGTGGAGATTAAATAATGGGCATTATCAGTAGACAGGTAAACAGGTAGACAGGTAAACAGATAGGCGTCACCTGTCTACCTGTCTACCTGTTTACCTGTTTACCAAACCCTGTTAATCCGGACCGTATCTATCACTCGGCATTGGTAAAGTAGAACGTGGCCGGTCGTGTGATGGCCGGTGTTTGGCCCGCTTGAATATTAAACAGGCGGGAAGGAATGTTGCCCAGGTTGTTGTTAACCACGCGCACACCCATAAACGCACCCGACTGGCCCACGGTGCCCATCGTCCATACTTCGTCGGTGATGATCTTCCAGATCTCCTGGCCGATCTGGACGCGCTCTTCTTCGCTGCCTTTCAGACCTTGGCTGAACAGATCAAAGACCTTGAGCACGCTCGGATCGGTGGGCTCGACGCCGTCGGCGCCGTTGGTGGAATACCAGACGCCATACCCCGGACCGGTGCCGGAGGTTTCATTGATCGGCAAGGCGTGGAACGGATAGAGGAAGAGTTCGTCGGTGCCATCATTTTGCCAGACGAAAATTGGCAATTCGTTGGCGGCGCGGCGCTGTTCCACCAAACTACGCTCCTGCTCTACCACATTGGCAAAAATACCGACCTTAGCCCAATCTTCCTTGACCAACTCAGCCAGTTGCGTAAACTGGATAAAAGCGGGAATGGTAGGCAGTTCAATGATCAGCCGCTCGCCGTTGTCGGTGCGCAGACGATAGCCCTCGCTATCCTTTTCGGTCAAGCCGATGGCATCCAACATGGCATTCGCCTGTTCGAGATCTGGTTTACTTGGCGACCAGAGCGTGCGATATTCTGGGCCAGGGTTGAAGGGTGAAGTTTCGGCCACGACGGCAGAACCAGGTGTGCCAATGCCAAGGAAGAGAATTTCGTTGATCTTGTCGCGATCAACGGCCAACGAAAGCGCGCGGCGGAAGTCAACCGTGCGCAGCCATTTGCCAATTTCCTCATCGGCCTGATAGCTCTGGTTGAACTGGAAAGCACCGTCGGCGCCATGCTGGGCCGGGTCCAGGTGAATGGTGTAGCCATTGGCTTCGGCGTTTTCCAACAGCACCGGCAGATTCGCCAGTGCGATGTGGCGCGACTGGTAGTCATATTCGCCAGCCACCGCGCGCAGGTTGAGCACTTCCAGATTTTCGGCCAGGGTCATGGAGATGCGGTCGATATAAGGCAGTTGATTGCCGGCGGTATCTACACCATAGTAGTAGGGATTGCGCTCCAATACCCAGTTATCCGTCGCAATCGAATTGACGGTTTTCCAGGGTGTCAACACGGGCAAATCGGGATTGCGCGCCCAGGTGTTCTTGTCTTTGAACAGGTTCACCCAGTTGTCAAAACCTTCGCTGGCGACCAATGCGTCCAGATCGGCCTGATCAACAAAGTCTGGATGGAATTGTTCTAGATAATGGGCGGGGGCAAAACCACCCAAGCCCACATTGCCAAAGACGGCCTGGCCACCAAAGACGTTAACCGAACTTGCCAATACTTCGGCGAAGAGGCTGTTCGACTCGGGGAAGGTAAATTTAACCGTGTATTCGTCGACGGCTTCTAGGGTCGCACCTTTTTCGGTATTGAAGAAGGGCGATGGCACTGGCACCAACTCTTTATTCTGATACATATGCTCGTACCAGAAGATAATATCAGCCGTGGTAAAGGGCGCGCCATCCGACCATTTCAAACCTTTGCGAAGCATGACTGTGACCGTCGTGCTGTCTTCGCTCACTTCCCAACTCTTGGCCAAGTTGGGGGTCAATTCGGGAAAACTTTCCGAATTCCAGAAAAGCAGACGATCACTACCAGCCACGCGATGGCCATTTTGGCCGTCACCGGGACCGGTAAAGCCACGCCGCCAGGTGCCGCCATATTTACCAATTTCATTCAATGGTTCGATCACCAACAGATCTGCGGGGTCGGGCAAACGCTCTTCAACAGGGGGTAATGTGCCGGCGGCGACCAACTCGGCTAGCATGGGCGCTTCGCTAAATTCGGTCGGGAATTGGCTGGCGTCGGTTACTAGCCTCGGCCCTTCGATCGTACCAATCAGGCTGGCGCCTAGTTTTTCTTCCTCGGCAGGGGCGGCCGGTTCTTCAGCCGGTGCTTCAGTGGCTGCGGCTTCGGCGGCCGGTGCCGCAGGGGCAGCGCCACCGGCACAAGCGGCCAATAACATGCTCAAGATGACCATGAGCGATAACAATCCGCTGACGGATGATCGTCGTTTTGACACAGGGTTCCTCCTTGTCGATTTGAAGTGTGATCAATTTTATTTGGTTGTGAATGACGGGCACAAAACTTGATGCTCTCCAGCTTGCACATGCCAGAGAAGTTCATCCAAAAGTAAAAGGGGTGGGTTGCTGTCAGACGGATACAGATCTGATTAGCTAGAGAGTATCACAAGCGAACACGTAAGTCAAACCCTAAAATCAGCAAAGACGATGAGAATATTTAGACGTTATGTCAACTTTCTGCAACAAACGTGCAGGCAGATGCGTGTTATACTTTGGGCATCGATACGAGAGTGAGCTTACCACCCTACACCAATCAAACATGGACAGGGTCCGAAAGCATCTCTGTTAGGTCGCTGCAAATGTGTTGTACAAGCGACGCACATTGGCAGAAATAGCAGTAGAAATAACGTAGAAATAACAAAGAGAGCGGACCAGTCAACGTTGATTGGTCCGCTCTCTTTTGCTATGGCCCCTCATTTGCAAACGTTGACAGCTTTGTCAAAACCTTCGATAATGCGTCAGAAATTATATAAAAGTTACTATCTGGCAAATTAAAAGAGGAGAGAGCTAATGAATCTTGAATTGACCGATCAAGTCGCCGTAGTCGTCGGCGCAGCCAGCGGCATCGGGCGCGCCATCGCCCAGGCCTTTGCCGACGAAGGCGCGCACGTCGCCTTACTGGATCGGGCGAGCGCAGTGACCGATGTGGCAAGCGAAATAGCGCTTGGCGCAACCGGTCGGATCAGGGCGTTAGTCGCTGATGTGGTAGATTACGCGGCGATGCAACAGGCCGCCGCTACGATCGAAAATGAACTGGGCGCCGTGGCCCATGTTGTCTTTACGGTGGGCATTGGCTCCGGCAAAACGGGCTTTCCCTTTTGGAATTTGCAACCGCAAGACTGGCCACGCGTCCTAGCGGTAAATTTGCAAGGCGCGGTCAACACCGCTCACGCCTTTATCCCACCGATGTTGGCACGACGGCGTGGGGATTTGCTCTTCTTGTCTTCAGTGGCTGGCCAGATCGGCTCACAAACCGATCCGCCCTATAGTGCGTCGAAGGCAGCGCTGATCAACTTTGCCCAATGTGCAGCCAAAGATCTGGCACCTTATAATATTCGCGTTAATACGCTAAATCCTGGCATGGTCGAGACGCCGCTCAACCATTCGATCTGGGCGGCTTATTGTCGCACGCTGCCGCCCGATCAGCAGCCGACGTTTGAGGAATGGGGTGCAGAAAAAATCAAGCGCGTGGTGCCGCTCAATCGCTGGCAACAACCAGAAGATATTGCGGCCATGGCCGTCTTTCTGGCCTCGGCACGCGCCAATAATATCACGGGGCAGACCATGAATGTAGACGGGGGATTTGTCATGCACTGGTGAGGGAGGGAATAGGGAGTAAGAAGTAAGCGAGTGTTCACGTGCCTACTTCTTACTCCCGAATCCCGTTTCCCTACTGATTCGTCACTTGCTGGGCGCCGGCTTGTTCAAGAATGCGCCGCACTTGCCCCACATAATCATCGCTGGTTTCGACCACGATGGCAATGCCGCCGTGCGCGACACTTTGTCCGTAATAATCGGCATCGTCACCATCGACGCCCAGATCGCCCATCGCCTCATCATCGGGATAATCGGTCTGGATCGGCACGCCAACCGGGCCACCCGATGCAGTAGAATTACCACCACCGCCTAGCGGCCAGCCAAGCGCCGGGATAATGCGATCATCGTTATCTTCGGGCCGCACCAAGTTCCAATCCACCTTGTCGCGATCAAAGTTGCTCAGTTGATCGGTAACTACTTCTGCCACACTTTCATCGGGTAATACAGCCATTACTTTCGCCATCTGGTTTCTCCTTTGTTGGATCGTTGGTTGTTGATTGAAAACAGTGAGCGATGGACATCCCTGCTTGTTTATGCCATCTGTTTTGTATGAACGCCTTCGCCAATCTCCTCGATCAGCTTCTGATTGAAGGCCGGTAAATCATCGGGGTTGCGGCTGGTCACTAACCCATTGTCGACGACCACTTCACGATCCACCCACTTGGCCCCGGCATTTTTCAGATCGGTTTGGAGCGAAGGATACGAGGTGAGGGTGCGCCCTTTGACCACGCCAGCCTCGATCAACATCCAGGGACCGTGGCAAATAGCAGCCACAGGTTTGCCAGCATCAAAAAAAGAGCGCACAAATTCCACTGCTTGTTGGTTCATGCGCAATTTGTCGGGATTCATAACGCCACCCGGCAACAATAGCGCATCGTAGTCTTGCACACTCGCGCGCGCCAATGGCACATCTACGGCGAATTTATCACCCCAGTTTGTATGCTGCCAGCCAAAAACTGTCCCCGGATCGGGTGAGACGATTTGAGTTTGCGCGCCGGCTGCTTCTAGGGCCTTTTTGGGATCTTCTAACTCGATTTGTTCAAAGCCGTTTGTCACCAAAATAGCCACTTTTTTTCCATTTAAATTTTTATCATTTGCCGATGTTGTCATCGTTTGCTCCTTTTGTTGCGAACAATTGGACTGCGCAACGCCAGCCCACCTACGGTTTAGCATAAGGCAAAAGCTAGAACAAGGCCATAGAGTAAGATACAGGGATCGGGTATAAAACAGGTCACATTTTATACAGGGTTAGACAACCCTATCTACGATAGATATAATGAGCAAAGAAGCGTTACCCTACTTCACCCTATCCACTCAAGGAGATTTTTATGCCCTATCCGGTATTAACGAATACGCAGCCGTCCGAAGCGATCTTAGCGATGTTAGGCGACGATTGCACCATCAACCTCTGGCAAGGTCTCGCTACAGATCACGCTTTGCTCGCCCAGGCAGAAGGCTTTTTCTGTTACGGCCATCCCAAAATCAACGGTGCCGTGATGGATACAATGCCAAAGCTGCGCGTGATCAGCAATCTGGGCGTTGGCGTTGATCATATTCATTTGGACGACGCACGTGTGCGCGGCATCCCCGTCGGCAATACACCCAATCTGGTCGATGGCGCGACGGCAGACATGACCTTCACCTTGTTGATGGCCGCCGCCCGCAACTTGATTATTGGTGACCATTACGCGCGCAGTGCCGACTTTACGCGTTATGACCCGAACATTCTGCATGGCTACGACATCCACGGCTCGACGCTGGGTATTATTGGCATGGGCAATATTGGCAAACAAGTGGCGCGGCGCGCCCACGGCTTTGATATGCGCATCCTCTATCACAACCGCAAACCAGATCCACAAGCCGAAGCCGAACTGGGCGTCACTTATGCCACGCTGCCCGATCTGCTGCGCCAATCCGACTTTGTCACCCTCAATATGCCGCTGACGCCGGAGACACGCGGGATGATCGGGCGCGCACAACTGCGGCTCATGAAGCCATCGGCCATTTTGGTCAACGTGGCGCGCGGTGGCGTGCTGGATCACGAAGCCTTGATCGAAGCGTTGCGTGAACATTGGATCTATGCGGCGGCGCTCGACGTCACCGAGCCAGAACCCTTGCCACGCGACCATCCGCTCTTGGGCATGGACAACTTGATCATTGCCCCGCATTTAGGCAGCGCAACCCGCCAAACCAGGCGCGCGATGGCGCAGCGTGCGGTAGACAATCTCAAAGCTGGTCTGCGCGGCGATCAATTGATTAGCCGCATTGCCTAACGGGAAACAGGAAGCCGGGTGAGCATTGCCTACGCGCGCTTCCTGTTTTTAGCCCC
>JBBRVA010000105.1:0-14161 GCA_038247295.1 Caldilineales bacterium
GACTTGCTGACGCCGGACAGCTAGTTGGTATAAGCAAAAATAGCGTAAATACATCTATCCCTGCCCCGGCCGCACCAACCCACTTTCATACGCGATGATCACTAACTGTGACCGATCGCGCGCGTCAAGCTTGCCCAGCAGCCGGCTGACATAGGTGCGGGCGGTAGCGGGGCTGATGACAAGGTTGTCGGCGATCTCGTCGTTTGATTCGCCCAGGCCAATATGGCGCAGGATCTCTTGCTCGCGCTCGGTTAGCCCGGTGATTAAGCGCGGATTGGTAACACTGGCTGGGGTGGCGGCTAGTTTTTGCATAACGCGACGCGTGATGGCCGGCGACAGGAGTGCTTCGCCCGCCGCGACGATATGCACGGCGCGGCGTAACTCTTCCGGCGCAATATCCTTAAGCAGATAGCCGGCTGCACCCGCCCGAATCGCTTCCTGAATATCCTCATCTTCATCAAAGGTGGTCAGCACGACTACCTTGGTCCTCTTCATCTGCTTATCTGCAACAATCAGCCGCGTCGCAGCCAGCCCATCCATCCCTGGCATGCTTTGTTGCACCAGCCGCACGCCGCGCCGACTATCTTTGCGCTCTTGGTTATCTTCGCGGTAAGATTGATTGTCAACGTCTGTTTAGTCTAAAAGGGAATTGACCATAACCATGAATACCTATATTGCCTTACTGCGTGGGATCAATGTGGGCGGCAACAACAAATTGCCCATGCGCGCGTTGACTGAGCTGCTGGAAGAGATGGGATTGCAAAAGGTGAAAACTTATATCCAAAGTGGCAATGTTGTCTTTCAAAGCGAACATACGGATCTGGCGGCGTTATCACAAGCGATCACCACGGCCATCAAGAAAAATCACGGCTTTGCGCCGCAAGTCTTTCTGCTTAGCTTGCACGCGCTAGAAGCAGCCCTCGCCGCCAATCCCTTTCCCGAAGGCGTAGAAGACCCTAAATCGCTTCATCTCTTTTTAACACGAAAACATTACGGGCATTTTGCTGCTGAAGTGCTCGCCTAGTTGCAACAAGCCTACGCGCAGTATACCCATAACAAACCATGCAGTTGTCTGGCGTAGCCAAGACTTTTTCAATCGTACAAATCACCCTCATTTTCGGCCACCTTAGAAGATGCTAGGGGCTTTGGCGTAAAATATGCTTGCCAAAATGGTCCCATCGCTTTATGAGGAATGAGCATGCTTGACGAACTCACGGCCAAATCGGTCGAAGCAACACTAGATACAATCTACCGCACCGAGTCGCGCCGCGTCCTCGCCACCCTCATCCGCCTGCTCGGTGACTTCGACCTGGCCGAAGATGCGCTGCACGATGCCTTCCGCGCCGCCACCGAGCAATGGCCACGCGACGGCATTCCCGCCAACCCGCGCGCCTGGCTGGTGTCGGCGGGCCGCTTCAAGGCGATTGACACCCTGCGTCGCCGCGCCCGCTTTGATGCCTCCTTGGCCGATCTGGCCGCCCGCCTCGACCCTGACGCCGGGGACCCGGCGCAACAGACCCCGGAGGATCTGGCCGATGACCGGCTGCGCTTAATCTTCACCTGTTGTCACCCGGCCCTGGCGCCGGATGCTCGTGTCGCGCTGACACTGCGCGAAGTCTGCGGCCTGACCACCGAAGCGATTGCGCACGCTTTCCTGACTACGCCAACCACGCTGGCGCAGCGGATCGTGCGCGCCAAAGCCAAAATCCGCGAGGCGCGCATCCCCTATGAAGTGCCGGCGCAAACCGAACTGCCCGAACGGCTCGACGCTGTGCTGCAAGTGATCTATCTGGTCTTCAATGAAGGGTACAGCGCCTCGTCGGGTGATGAACTGACCCGCCCCGCTCTTTCCGCTGAAGCCATCCGCTTGGGCCACCTACTCGTCGAATTGTTGCCAGAAACCGAAGTAATGGGGCTATTGGCGTTGATGCTACTGCACGAAGCGCGGCGCGCCGCACGGACCTCGCCAACCGGCGAGTTGATTCCGTTGGAGGAGCAAGATCGAGCCCAATGGCAGCCAGCACAGATTGCTGAGGGTATCGCCATCGTGCAACGGGCCTTTGCCGTTGGGCCAGTAGGCCGCTACACTTTGCAAGCCGCGATTGCCGCGGTCCACGCCGTTGCCCCCGATTTCGCCGCCACCAATTGGGTGGAGATTGTTGGGCTGTACGACCTATTGTTACAGGTGACGCCCTCGTCGATCGTTGATCTGAATCGAGCGGTGGCAGTGGCGATGCGTGATGGCGCGGCGGCCGGTTTGGCCCTGATCGATGCCATTCTGGCGCGCGGCGATCTCACCGACTATCATCTGACCCATGCCGCACGGGCGGATCTCTATCGACGGCTCGGGCAGACGGCGGCCGCACGCACGATCTACCAGCAAGCAATTGCGCTGACGGAACAGGGGCCGGAACGGCGCTTTCTGGAGCGACGGTTGCGTGAGTTATAACTCGATGTATGACATACTGAATTATCGAAATCTAGGCAGCTTACCCTTTCACGGACTCATCAACGTTGCGAGCAAAAGGTGGCGTGTGCTAAAATCGACCGATCCATTGCAAGTATGGACGCATATCCCCGCGGTCAACCTTCTCCGCACCAATCAAGCATGGCTCGATGAACTGGGCGGCGAGCGTGGCTCCGCTGCCCAACAACAGGCGCATCTTGATCTTGCCAATTATCTCTATGTCGTTGCTTATAACTATACCATTTTTGATCATTCTTGTCCCCCCAATCACTCTGTCGTTACTGTCATAGCACCATTCGTCAAGTTTTTGACAGCCAAAAGCACGCCGCCAAAATCTCGCGTAAAATGGTTTTGACCTGCATTGACAGAAGTGGATTCCGCAGGCGACCCGCCGGCCCTCATTTCGATAAAACCGGCAACTGCACAGTCCGCATGCACTGTCGTGGTTTTTCCAAAACCCCAAGTTGGGATGTCAAATTGGACTTCGTTCGGTGAAAGGTGATATGGACCTGCCATGTTTATTCTCCTTATTGTAACTAACGCGTGATAGCAAAAAGGGATAAAGCGAATCAAAAACAATTACACGACTATGCCAGCCTCATGCCAGGTGTAACGATGGTACTGATGCAATCTGAGGAAAAAGCACCAGTGGGTAAGCCAACTGCGGGTAAGCCGACCGAAGTGTCGCTGTACCCGCTCGGCTAGCGATAAATCGGCCCGCGGACGCAACTTTGTGTCGGCGAAGAGACGCTGGCCGCTTGACTAACGGCGGCATTGAACGACACGGCAGTCAATGCGAGGAATAAAGCCAGACAAACCAGCGAAATGTGATGTTTCCAAGATGTGACCATGTAATGCTCCTTATAGGGTGAATGAATAGGATTGAGAACAATTTGATCAACAAACAAGCCTGAGAGGGGGGCGTGTCCACTGCTTCCCCATCGCTCTATCCGATCTTCGCACGTGATGACGGTTCGTTGTCATCCTGTACGATGATATAGACGCGAGTGGCAAGCAAAATCCTTCACGACCGATTAATGAACAAATATTCTGGTGGATAGAATTTAGCTGTGGTTTGTGACGGGTAAGAACGGCCCAACCGATCCGGGGTGGATAGAGACCGTCAAACGTTACATACGGGAACACTCCACCGAGGCGCTCTGATTGACATATGACGCGAGACGTAATACAATCAGCCATGATTCAATCCTTTCGGTGCAGACATACGCAAGCCCTATTTGAAGGCGGCGATCCCCGCCAATTTCGAGCATTCAAAAATGTCGCGATTCGGAAACTGACGCAATTGGATGTAGCACAAACGTTGGACTTTCTTCGCTCGCCACCTGGGAATAGACTTGAAGGATTGAAAGGTGACCGAGTGGGCCAATCCAGTATTCGCATCAATGAGCAATACCGGGTTTGCTTTGTGTGGACTGAAAATGGCCCAATCGATGTGGAAATTGTTGATTATCACTGAGGTAATGATATGAGTCGACCCGTCAATCGGATGCCGCCTGTTCATCCTGGCGAGATTCTGCGCGAGGATTTTCTTGTGCCGTTAGGGATGAGCGCCAACGCACTTGCGGTTGCGCTAGATGTCCCTGCCACGCGCATTCATGAAATTGTCAAAGAGCGGCGTTCTATTACCGCAGATACGGCCCAACGCCTTGCCCGTTATTTTGGTGGTGATGCTGTCTCATGGTTAAATTTGCAAGCCATGTACGACCTTAAAACTCTCCCTACCCACAATGAAATTATGGAAAAGGTCGCCCCACTGGTTCTCGAACACGCTACATAATCGTTGATGTCCTCACTTCCCAATCATCTGTACCCACCAAAATTTTGTGTTATCTAAAACAATCCGCCACAGTGCGTAACATGATCAATCTGTGGCGGTGGGCAGATGAATCACTCATCCTTAGTCGGAATTTCTTCCATTTCTGATCCAATTTTCAAAACTCGTCGCGCCGATTGTCGAATTGGTCTTGCCCCAAACGACTACTTAATGTCAGCCGGTGAAAGAGTCTGATCAATCCCCCTGATCAATCCTCCGCCTGGCTTTGCAGAGTGCAGAATTTCTTAATCAAAACAATAGAAAGAACAAGGAGCAACAAATCATGCAATTTCTCGTTTATGATCCAAACTGGGATCCGAGCCAGCCAGCCTACGAGCCGACCGCCGAAATGATGACCGCAATGGGCGAGTTTATTGGCGAAGCCATGCAAGCCGGCAAGGTCGTCACGACGGGCGCGCTGCCCATGAACGGCACACGGCTCAAACTGGCCGATGGCAAGTTTTCTGTGACCGATGGGCCCTATATCGAACTCAAAGAGTTGACGGCCGGCTTTGCCGTGATCCAGGCCGCCTCGCTCGAAGAAGCCATCGAGTGGTGCAAACGTTTCCGCAAGATCGTCGGCGATGGCGAAAGCGAGATTGTCCAGATTTTCGGCCCGGGAGACTTTGACCACGTTTAACGTTTGGGTAGATAGGGATACAGGGATACAGGTAAGGTATAATTCCTTGTCTACCTGTCTACCTGTCTACCTGTCTACCTGTCTACCTGTTTCCCTGTCTACCAGGATTATCCACATTCAGAAACTGGAGGAGAAACCATGCAAGCGATTACGGCACCTATGCCTAGCCCAAAACCAATGCGCTGGACCGGACGCATCATCAGTGGCCTGGCGGTGTTGTTCTTACTCTTTGATGGCGTTATTAAACTGATCAATATTCAGCCCGTCGTCGATTCGTCCATTCAGTTGGGGTTACCGGTTGACCTCGCGCCTCGCGTCGGCATCCTTTTGCTCGTCTGTCTAGCCGTCTACCTGATCCCGCAAACCGCCGTGCTGGGCGCCATCTTACTCACCGGCTATCTGGGCGGCGCGGTTGCGATCCAAGCGCGCAGCGGCGCAGAATTATTTTCACTGGTCTTCCCGTTGATCATCGGCGCGCTACTGTGGGGTGGGCTCTACTTGCGTTCTCACCAACTGCGCGCGCTCGTGCTGTTGCACCGTTAGCCGGCCCGTTGATGACGATGCGGAGGAAGGTATGCACTATTTATTGTTGGCTTATGGTGACGAGCAGCGCTTAGCGGCCATGTCCACCAGTGAGCGTCGCACCTTCGAGCACGCCTGCCTGGCCAACGACGAAGCGTTATGGGCGAGCGGGCGTTTACTGGCGAGCGAGCGTCTGCACAGCAGCGTCACCACCGTGCAGATCTGCGACGGCCAAGTAACGATCAGCGACGATCGGTTTGCTGCGGCAAAGGAGCCGATTGTCGGGATCTTCTTGATCGACGCCAGGGATCTCAACGAAGCCATCGGCGTGGCAGCGCAGATGCCACAGGTGCAAAGCGGGTCTATCGAGATAAGGTCGATGGAAAATTTCGCTGACTAAATAACATTCGTCAACCATCCTGAAAGGCGTCATGCTATGAAATTTCGCACCACTATTCTACAGGCGGACAAAAACGCCACCGGCATCCAAATTCCAGATGAAGTCGTCGAGAGCCTGGGGGCGGGCAAGCGACCACCCGTGCGCGTGACCATCAATGGTTATACCTATCGCAACACGGTGGCGGTGATGGGTGGGGTATTTATGGTCGGGGTTAGCGCCGAGCATCGCAAGGGCGCCGGTGTTGCTGGTGGCGACGAGGTAGATGTCGACATCGAACTCGACACCGCGCCGCGCGTCGTAACTGTGCCGCCCGACTTCCAGGCTGCGCTCGACAATGATGTGGAGGCCAAGCGCTTCTTCGAAGGGCTCTCCTATAGCAACAAATCGCGGCACGTGCTCTCAATCGAGGATGCCAAAACCGCCGAGACGCGGCAGCGCCGGATTGAAAAAGCGATCAGCCAATT
Source organism: Caldilineales bacterium (assembly GCA_038247295.1). Taxonomy (GTDB): domain Bacteria; phylum Chloroflexota; class Anaerolineae; order Caldilineales; family Caldilineaceae; genus JAPLGZ01. The sequence continues at coordinate 6,328 of JBBRVA010000105.1, forward strand.
GCGCGCGGGCAAAGTTTAGCTAACACTCTCAAAAAAGGAAAAGCAGCATGTCTGAAAAATCTGAAAAAGATCAAAAGATGTTCCAATCCTATCTGGACAATATTAAAGCCAAGACGGGCAAAACGCCCGAAGATTTTATTGCGCTGGCCGCTGAAAAAGGATTGGTCAAAAATGGTGAGATCGTTGCTTGGCTTAAAGCTGATTTTGAGCTTGGCCACGGCCATGCCGACGCCATTGCCCATGTAATTCAGTCGCATGGCAAGGAACCAGTCAGCACCGATGATGCGGTGGCCGCTCATTTTGCGGGCAAAAAGGCTGCGTGGCGCAAGCCCTATGATGCGCTGATGGCAGACGTTACCAAGTTCGGCACAGAGGTGGCTGTAGGGCCAGCCAAGTCATATATCAACCTGCTACGCGGTGCAAAGAAATTTGGCATCGTGCAAGTGTCATCCGAGCGTTTGGATATTGGCATCAAACTGAAGGGTGTCGCACCGACCGAACGGCTCGAAGCCGCCGGAACATGGAATGCGATGGTAACCCATCGTGTGCGCATCAGCGACGCGCAACAAATCGACGCTGAGGTGCTGGCCTGGTTGAAACAAGCCTACGCGGCCGCAAGTTGATCGGTGGAATACGCGCGCGCGATCGCCAGGTGGGAGCCAGCAAGGTGAGCCACGCGCGCCAGCGCGGGCCGCGTTCAGCCAAGTAAAAGGTATGCTCGTCGGCACCAGAAGCAAAAGTTTTAACGCAAAGGCGCAAAGATGCAGAGAAAAATTTTGCGCCTTTGTATCTTTACACCTTTGTGTTAGGTTTTGTGCTTTGTACAAGAATTTTACGGATAAGCGCCTAACAGTTCTAGCGCTTTTGCATTTTCGTATCTGGGCTAGCCAGGATTTGCGCCAGTCGCACGCCGATCAACAATGTCGAGCCGTCATCGTCCAAGCACAGGGTCTTCATCCTGCGCCGCTATCGTGTTGTACTTCGTCCTCTTTTTCTTCTTCCTCGTGCGTAATGCGGTCCACCACAATGGCGCAGGCCAGCATCAGCACGATATCTTCCTCTGCGGCCACATCGACCACATAACTGTCACGCAGCGAGATCCACTTCTTGGCCGCTTGCGCCACGGTGACGCCATCCCGCGTGATAGTGTAGCTATGCTCGAAGATGTCACCCTGAATGCGTAGATCGGGCAGATCACCTTCCATGTCCACGGAAAATCCTTCTCGCAGGATGTTGATAAAATCTTTCTTTACCTTGGCGTCCGGTTGACCGTTGCGGCTGATCGTGTACACAGGGCGCAGGGTCAGCAGTTTTTGTGTGATCGTAGCCAGTGTGTTGTCCTGGCGGTCGCTCAGGGTGAGCTTGTCGCGCAAACTGATCAGGCGACCCGTCACCTCAAACATCTCATTGCCGTCTTCATCGCGGATGTAGTAGCTTTCACGAAGGCTAAAGATTCTCTCTTTCAAAATAAAACGCATCCATCGCTCCTTTTCGTAGGTGGATCAACTGTCACATTTGATATCCTGCCCAAGCACTGCCAACGCCTGCCGCGTCGCATAATCTGTATGCTGAAGCCTTACTCCAAAAAGGGATTGTGACCGCTTTGGGTTCACGTCTGCTGTATTCTTGGCCTTGGCGAGGCTTTTTCCTGATGGCATAAGTGGCTTCGATCATTTCAAATACAACTATATGCTTTAGGCTGACTGCCACTCTGTATGCAAGACACCCTTTTGTCAATATGCTCACATCGCGCTGCGCCTGGATCAGATTAGCGATTAGCCCGTACACTGTGATGGACGCGCTCGCTTAGTGGTTTAGCTTGGCCTTTCATTAGCAGGCATCTGCTCTTATTTCACATAGGCGCCGAATCAGATCGGGTGTGTTTTCTTTGATCAAGTTAACAAGGACAAGCTGTACAAAATAATTCACTAATTTGGTTTTGACCCTTGCTTTGGGTATACTGCCTTGACCCAAAGTGAAGGTAGAAGGGTTATTCCTTTACTACCTATTTCTGTCTTTCATGAGGATGATTTTTCATGAATGTTGCCCGCGCTCGGCTGGTCAATCAAGGTATCGCCAACCCAACGTTTGATCAACCAGGCGATGTCGTCACCTGGCTGGGCGCGCTGCAAGCGCAGGACTATCTTGGCTCACTGTGGGCGATTGGGTTGCGCATGGTCAGCGCAACCGAACGCGACATTGAAGCAGCGATTGCCGCGCGTACAATTGTCCGCACCTGGCCCATGCGTGGCACGCTGCATTTTGTAGCGGCGCACGATGTCCATTGGTTGCTCGAACTCCTCACCCCGCGGGTTATCGCCCAGAGTGCTGGTCGCTATCGCCAGTTGGCATTAGACGAAGCGACATTTGCCCAAAGTAAAGCGCTGTTTGCCAAAGCGCTACAGGGTGGCCAGCAATTCACGCGCGATGAAATGGTTCAAGTGCTAGAGCAAGCCAATATCGCCACTGCCGGTCAGCGCGGCTACCATATCCTGGGGCGATCAGCCCAAGACGGGCTGATCTGTTTTGGCGCGCCTAGGGGCAAACAGCAAACCTTCACGCTACTGGACGAATGGATTCCGCCGACGAAGCCTTTGGCCCGCGACGAGGCTTTGGCGGAATTAACCAAGCGTTACTTTACCAGCCACGGCCCGGCCCTGCTCGCGGATTTTGTCTGGTGGTCCGGCTTAACGAGTAAGGACGCCCGGATTGGTATCGAACTGGCAAAAGCACACCTTGAAGAAATAACAATCGATGACCAGCGCTACTGGTTCGCCGCCGAGGCACCGCGCAGACAAGCAGATGGAGCCGCACTCTATTTGCTGCCCGGCTTTGATGAATTTATGTTGGGCTATACGGATCGTCATGCCAGCCTGGACGCGCTGCATACCAAAAAGATCCAACCGGGTGGCAATGGCATCTTCAGCCCAACCATTGTGATCGATGGCAAGGTCACGGGCACTTGGAAACGCACCTTCAAACGCGGCGCGCTCGTGATCGAATTGGATCCATTCCGGCCCTTGACCGCTGTTGAGCATGATGCATTCCGTAGCGCCGCCCAACGCTATGGTGAATTTCTGGGGTTGCCAGTTAGCCAGGTCTTGCCCGCATAAATTCTGGGCAAGTGACGCTTTAGACTAATTTCGCCGCAATCACCCTGGCAAATTCAATGGCCTGCGCTGGGGCATATTGAAAATATAGCGCAGGCTCGTTTAATTCCAGTTCGATCAAACAGAACTCGCCAGCTTGATTAACGATGCCATCCACACGAGCATAGAGCGGCACGGTGGGCAGACAAGCAAGCACAGCATTTGCCTGCTGGCGCACAGGGGACGGCGGATCAACGCGGGTAATTTGCCCCTGATATTGGCTGTTGATGCGGAATTCACCCTGCTGCGGTTGTTTGGCAACTGCGTGCGAAAACGCACCGTTGAGAAAAATCAATGAAAGCTCACCCGTTTGTTGAATTTCTGGCATAAACGCCTGGAGCAGCCATTGCGCAGCGGGTTGTTGCTGGCGCACGCTCACGGCCCACTCGTCCAAGTCTGCCTGTGCTACATGCTCGACCTGATGTCCACTCGCGCCATAGATTGGCTTGATCACGGCGCTCGACCAACCTTGCTCGGCGTAGAGGGATGCTGGCTGCTGTTCGGGCTGCAAGATGCGCGAAGTTGGGATCTGGATGCCGCGCCCGTGCAGATCCAAGAGATAACCCTTGTGCAGATTCCAGCGCACCAACGCAACCGAATTATCAAGTGGCAGCGCGTGGCGCTCTGCTAGATCCAGCCATGCCGTGAACGCTGCCATGTGATAGTGATAGTCCCAGTTCGAGCGCAGGACAATGCGGCCCGCCTGCGCAAGCGCATCAAGCCCCATTTGCCAGGGCCGTGGCGTGACGGTATGGCCCAACGCCACGAGCGCTTGGGCAACCAGTTGATCACTTGGTGACAGATTTGGCCACCGTTCAGAGGTGATGAAGATAATCTGACGCATATCAAAGTGGCTGTGCATTGGTTTGCTGGCAAACTTGGCTAGTACACTTGGGCGTAAGTAAGACAGTGAATCAGTAGGACAGTAGAACAGTGTTTGTACTGTCTCACTGTCCTACTGATTCACTACTGATTCACCGGAGAATAGTATGGTTATTTCCGCCCAAGTGTACTAGTGAATTGGCGAGTATTGCTGCTCACCGCGCTCGTAGACAATGTGGGCGCGGCCCACGATCAGCGGGTCGAGCGGCCCGATTCGTTCGGTTGCTTTGTTCGTATAAGGCAGCTTGTGTAATACAAAGCGCAGCGCATTGAGGCGCGCCCGTTTCTTGCAATCCGATTTGACGACCGTCCAAGGTGCGTCGGCCGTGTCTGTGTAGAAAAACATGGCTTCCTTTGCTTTGGTATATTCATCCCACTTATCCAGCGAGGCCATATCGACGGGCGACAATTTCCACTGTTTTAGCGGGTGCATCTCGCGTTCCTTGAAGCGGCGGCGCTGCTCGGCGCGACTAACCGAGAACCAGAATTTGATCAGGTAAATGCCACTGCGCGTGAGACTGCGTTCGAACTCGGGCGCTTGACGCATGAATTCTTCATATTCCACGTGGCTGCAGAAGTCCATCACGCGCTCGACGCCCGCGCGATTATACCAGGAGCGGTCGAACAGCACGATCTCGCCCCGCGCCGGCAGGTGTTGAATATAACGTTGAAAGTACCATAGCCCACGCTCAATCTCGGTGGGTTTTTCCAGGGCAACGACGCGCGCCCCGCGTGGATTTAAGTGTTCCATAAAACGCTTGATCGTGCCACCTTTGCCTGCTGCGTCGCGGCCCTCGAACAAGATAACAACGCGTTGTCCTGTCTCCTTTACCCAGGCTTGAAGTTTGAGCAGTTCAACCTGCAAGCGATACTTTTGCTTCTCATAATTCTTGCGCGACATCAGATTTTTATACGGATATCCGCCCTTGCGCCAGTCGTTCGCCAATTCATCATCGGGGCCGACGGGCAGTGCTTCGGGCGCGCGCCGGAGCAATATCTCCTTGAGCGCGCGTATGTCATCTGGGGAGGCACCGGCGAGGAGGGCGTCGAGTTGACTAACCAATTCCGTGCTTTTCTCAGCCTTTGCCGCTTGAAGGATCTCGTTGATGGCGATGACCTTTGACGCTTGCGCTGCGGTGATGCGCTCGGAAACGGTAGCACGTTCTAAACCATTGGTGGTGTTGCTGCCCAGCACATCACCGCTTTTGCTGCGGCGTGGATGTTCGCCATCATTGTCTCTTTCTTCTGTCTCTATCGCCGTTGTTGTATGAAGCGCTGTTTGATTTTGCCCTGTCGTTGTCATCAGAAACCTCCCATGTACGCGGTGCGCAATCAACACCGCAGTTTATACGCGGATCACAATGAAAACCCGGCGCTGTTTGGCATACCTTCTGCTTTTCATGCTGACATCAATTTAGGTCGAGGCGAAATATGAATAATACGTGGCGGAATCAAAGGATAGGATGACGTCTAGCGCACACATTTTGCCTGTTCGCGCCTTGTGACGACGCGCTTAGACATATTCGATCGCACCCCAACTGGTAATCCATTTAGATTTGCGACACGCTCGGCTCAAACCAATTATACAGCTATCGTATAAATCTGTAAACTGAAATTTTGCCGGTAATTTTTCCAATCAATGCCGACATCTATGCGTGTACCGATGATACGGCGCACCAGATCATTGATGCCAGCGAAAGCAGAGCTGGCGCTTTTACATGGTGTGTCGAGGCTGGGATCTTGCTGCTACGCTTGGGCATATTGTTTAGCGACGCTACACCGTGGCGGACGTCAATCGGACGGGGTACGCATCTGGCAAGGCCCTGCTTATTCATCCCATGCGAAACTACGTTTAGCCAACTGCTCGTCAATAAATTGACGCCAGATGGTAGACCTTGGACAAGGACGCGGTAGGGAAAGGTGAAGGTGGAAATACGCAGATTGCCACGCAATAGGAGAAAAGTAGAGATTTTGGCGAGAGCGATTGTAGCGTACAACAAGCTTGACGATTTAAATCCGCGTACAAATTCTAAACTAAACAGTTTAGACCATTACTAGTCTGCCAGCACAGCAAGCCGACGTTTCAACGCTTGATTGTCAGGTCTGTTGTAGAGAAATGCCGAGCGCACGCGCTCATCACTAATTCTGTCGGCAATTGTTTGGACCCAGGTGTTGGCCCATGTAAGCGACTGGCGCGCGGCTGCGCTTCGATCCAAACTAATCAAGACCGTTGCACAGTTTAGCAAGAGCAGCACCGGCTCTACAATGCCCACTAGATCATTGGCCGCGACAAAGTCTAGCACTTCGTTGACGAACATCGATGCCTGATCTTGCCGGCCCAACTGCAATGCCGCTACCGCGCAACCAGCCACCGCTTCGTAGCGATTGGGGTGTTGCAAAGGCGCCCACACGGCCAACGCTTCGGCGTACGCCCTATCCGCCTCCGCCCAGCGTTCCAGCGCCAGCAAGGTATGGCCAACCCGGTTGCGCGCTTGACCTTCGATGCGCCGATTGCCCAAGGTGCGCAGGCTTTCAATCGCCGCTTGCCCATAGGCTAAGGCCGCTTCCAACTCGCCCTGCTGACGCAGGGTTAAACAAAGATTTGCCTTCAGCAGCGCCATTTGATCGGTGTCACCGATCTCTTCGGTAATGGCCAGGGCCACCTGGTTGTGGGCAATCGCTTGGGTATATAGGCCAGCAAACTGCTCGGCCAGCGCCAGATCGAGCAGAATATCACATTCTCGTCGGCGATGGGCGATCTGCTGAGCCCAGGCCAGTGCCTGTTTGGCATAGCGGATCGCCAACCCATAGTCGCGATAGCGAATCGCAAGAATGGGCAAGCTTTGGAGCACGCGGAAGCGGATATTCTCGGCGTCGCTGATCGGTGTCGTGGCGGTGTCGAACAACCGCAACAGTTCTTCTAAACGGGCGATGCCTTGGGCAAAATCACCCCGGAAATGGATCGCATTGATGTGGATCCGCTCTTCCACGGTACTAATATACATCCCCTGATCAGACAATCGTTGCGTCAGGGCCTCGGCTTGGTCAAAATGGAAATCGGCCTGTGCCCATTCCCCCTGTTCTGCATGGTGGTTGGCCAGGTCGAGATGAGCCCGGGTCTGTAACTTGTGGTCTTGCGTCAAGGTCAAGACGCGTTGTTGCAGCGATCGGACGGCGCGTAAGCCATGCAGCCCGCGTAGAAAAACCGCCTGTTGATCGAGCAATAGGGCAATCAACTCGGCTTGTTGCGGGATACTATCGAAACGATCAACCGCATCGGCAAAAAGTTGGTTGCTATCGGCCATGAGCCCAAACTGGGTCATCCATTCGCCAAACGGCAGGGCGGCTTGCTCGACCATCTCCGCATGCGCCCCCTGCACGGCGCGTTGCCAGGCGCTGCGGATGTTATCAAAGTCGGGCCGTAACGCCGTGCGTTTGTCCGGTTCTTGACTGATCAGCAGCGTCAAATAATAATGACTGTGAGCGGCAAAGAGGGCGGGCGTTTGTGACTGGGTGACTTTGCCGGCGCTATATTCTTGGACAAGCGGATGCAGATCATAGCGGCCGGCGGTGACGCGTTGGACAAGGGAATGGGCCAGCAATATGGAGAGGTCACTCAATGTGCTGCCGCCCACGGCGCTCGTCGCGGCCCGGTCAAAGCCGCCGCGAAAGGCCGAGAACCGCGCCAGGATCCCCTGCTGGGGTGGGCTGAGCAGCCGCCATGAGTATTCAAAGACGCTGTGCAAGGTTTGATGACGACCCACAAACGTATCTGCCTGCTCCGGTTCAATCGCAATTTCCGC
>JBBRVA010000106.1:0-14130 GCA_038247295.1 Caldilineales bacterium
GACTTCTCCAATCGAACGGGTGCCTTTGCGGGCGTAGGTGATTCCGCAATGTTCACGGGTCTGCGTCGCCATGATCAGAAAGTCTGCATCCTGGGTAACAATGATCCGTTTTTCACGGGTTGCATAGGCTAGCTGCTCTTGGTCGGTTGCACCAAGCAAACCAACTTCCTGGCTCGTCGTCACATCAATGCCGCGCTGCCGCAAGCCCAGCGCAATCGATCGTGACACATTTTCGTCCAGATGAAAACGAATGACCTCAGCCACGTTGGCTCAGTTTTGCCTGTAACTTCGAAGGGTGCTGTTGCTTGATCGCTTCTGCTGCGGCTAGATCGGCTGCCTCGCGTTGGTCAATTTCGGCGCGGTGATCGTAATAGTAGGCTAACGCGGCATGAATCTGGGCGTGGGTTAGGTCAAATTCCTGGACAAGTTCAGGAACCGAACGATTCTGTTGCAGATACCAAGTCGCGATGTCTGCCACCGTGATGCGTCGCCCGGCCACACGCGGCTTACCCCCGCGCGTGCCAAGCGTGATGACAATGTGTCGATCATATGCTTGGTCGTTTAGCTTAGCCTCGTCTAATGCCTTGAGCATTACATCTGCGGCATCAAAAGCGTCGTAAGGCGACCAGACGGGATAAGCAACGCCAGCTTGCAGTAGCTCTGTTTCCTCTTGGGCAAGCGAAGAGACCAAAAACTGAATCAAGTATAGCTTTTCGGCCCGCTTCAATTCGCGTAATGTGGGAAATAATTGAACTAGTTCTGTAGACATTTTTTCTCACTTGATCCAACACAAAAGGTACAGCCTGGGAAATTACTTGCTTAAGCAGCATGGCGCACTTCACAGATGTGCTGCTTTATCTAGACGTGCCGTGATGGCCGAATAGCCACGCCTGGCCAACAGTTCAGCCACGAGAACATCGACATCTTCATCCAGATAGAGTTCAATGAACAGCTTGCTCACGCTGCTTGAACTCCAGTTGGGTGCCAGCTAGTGACTCTGGAATGCGATTGCGTTCGATGTACTCGTGAATCTCGGCCTGATGATCGCTGTAATAGCTAAGGGCCGCAAAGACCTGGGCCATCGTTAAATGCGGCAGGCGAATGGGAATTTCTTCGGGCTGCACACCAAGGCGCCACAACTCCACAAGCGCGCGCACCGGCGTTCGTGTCCCTTGGATGATTGGTTCACCACTCAGGATTTTATCATTCCGCACAATATGCTGTTGTTCTATCACTTGGATCATTTTTCACTCACCCAATCGCTAGTTGACCTTGCACGAGTAGCGCATGAATTCAACGATTTATTGTATCCGTCTTGTGCGCTGTGATCAAATCAACGGCTACCTGACCATCATTGCCCTAAACTGATCGCGCGATAACAGCAACGCGCCTATGCTACCCGGCTCCCGCTGGAGTGCTAATTCGCTGCTTAAGCTCCTTTAGCGACATCACCGCAGGTTTTTTGGCGCGCTCTTCTAGAAACTTCATGAATTTATCACTTTCGCCTAAACGCTTTGCTTCCGCTTCAAGCGATTCTTCACTAGTAACAAGCATAAATGCCTGGCCATTCGCCGAGACGATCCGCACAATATCGGTTTCAGCACGGCCTAGCAATTCCAGAACCGTCAGCGATTCTTGTCGTAGGTCAATTGTGATCATAGTTGCACCTTCTTACCACGGATAAACAAATCATTATGTACTTTATGTCCGATAGCGACTATCTTTGCCATTTGCATTTCTTCAATTTCATAGAAGGCACGATACTTGCCTGTTTTTAATTCCCAAGGGGCAAGTTGGTTGGGGCGAAGTTTTTTACGATGGTCGCTCTCGATTTCTGCATCTCGACTTAGATATTTTTCGATGGCATCAACAATGATACCCTGTTCATAGGCTTTAAAATACTGCAAATCCTGCCAAGCGTCTTCTGTGATATTGATTTCGTATTCCATCGCCTACCTATATTTACCTTTTGGTCTTTTTGTTGGCGGAAACCTCCGCTCCAAATCAGAAAATCAGTGCCTTGTGCAACCATTCTCCCGTTATTGCCCAAGACATACTGTTTCTTTGCTTTTCGCTCATCACCACGTTTATATCTCTACCGTATTTTGTAGTCATCTCCATTCCGCACGATGATTGCATTCTATCTGTAAGCCTTCACTTAGAAGAGCTGACTTACAAGAACAATTACGCAGCTTCATAATTTTCGATGTGAGCGACCCGGGCTATTTTCTAAAGGTTTAGGCGAAATGCTCAAAAAATAGATAACTGCCTCAAATGCACCAGTCTGATTATTATTAGCGGTAATTTTGTGCTCCCGAAAATATATAAAGAGGCCCATCAAAGATGTATGCAATAAATAAAGATAAGCTGGATTGAGTTTGTGAGCAACTGCATTATAGAGAAGTAAAGCACTTTTGGTTAAATTCGGTTTATAGCCATATAGCGAGAATTCGCTCAACGAATAATCAAAGTTATTGCCACGAATCAAACGCACTTCATAACGTTCGCTACGACCGGTAGCCAACTTTCCACTTGATAAAAGGCTTTCGCCAGGGGCACTGACTAAATCATTCGGGTGTGATTCATTTGGGTTGAGGAGGCAGCGTTCTCTAACGCTGCTCTGGTCGCATTAGAGAATGCTCCCTCCTCGTTCAACTCAGATGAAACACACCTAAATCATTCAAATCTTGTCGGTACTGATCATAGTCGAAATTGTCCAAATGATTTCCAGTGAAATCGTACAGTTGACTCAGGCCTTGTCTGGTTTTTGGATGATCCGTTTCAGTAACAAAAATTACGTTGGCTATATAGGAAATTACAAGTTGTATCATATCGACTGGATGCACACCTGCGGCGGGAATAAATTCAACGTGGTGGCTCCCAGAAGGATATATGTCAAGAATTGCTGACACTATCACACGTTTTTGTGCCTGCCTCTTCATGTATATTAGCCAAATAAACCAAACAAAAATGAGAGCTATTATCACTACTAAAATAGCGCCTACAATTATCCAGACTGACATTACTTCACCTCACATAAGGGTACAAGCAGATCATTGAATGAATATAGGTCAAGGATTTTTACTTGAGTTCGTACGGGTTGCCATTAAATCAACTCCTCAGTCTGTAGATAATATCTTGATACCTTTCGTGTAGCTGCTCATTATAGTTAAAGTATTTTGTCTATCTTCTGGTTAACTGTGCTAGCTTCTCCATGCCACTCTGTGTCCCGTCGAATATGAAACCGAACACTTCCGCATTTCCACCTAAATCAGTAGAAACAGATTGATCCCATCTAACTTCTATTTGAATGCATTTTACTTCTCACTTACGAATAGTTAATGCATCTAGTATACAACCACATCCCCTGCCTGTCAATCATTTCTCAAAATTTATTGCCAGCGACGTGCTTGCCCAATAGCCATCATCACGGATCCGCGTACCCCGTCGCGCGCCACCGCAACTCATACTGTTCCGGATTCTGCGTAAAAAAGAGACCGCCCTGGCGTTCGGAGCGCGAGGGCACAAAATCCAGGCTGGCGGTGCTCAACTCGATCGCTTCGCCGTCCTGCAACAGCGCACCCTCGATGGTGACGGCCGCCGCCGTGCCTTCGCCCTCATTCAAGGCGCGAAAGGTCACCAAATAGCGATCACCCTGGGCGACAATGGTTTCGACGGTTACCCTGACCGCGGGTGGGGTGTCCGTTTCGCGCAGGGCGCGGTAAAAGGTAAAGCCGATGGTGCTCAACACCAACACCAACCCAACCGCGGCCACGATCCATTCGAGCAGGGGCGTCTCATCGGAAATGAGGCCATTTTTGGCTGACTCCGGTTTATCTGCTTCTTTGTTTGCCGAGGCCGCATCTGGTTGGTTTGACACCGGGAACTCCTTGGGAATGACGATCAAATAGGTGGGGGATTGAGGAGATTAGAGATTGGAGACTTCGGCGTGAGCGACTCGACTGAGCTCGTCGAACGTCTCAGTCGAACGATTAGAGATTACAGGGGCAACAATCTCCAATCTCTAATCTCCAATCTCTACCCCCATTCTTCTCACAAAATCAGTCGCGAGGCAGCCGCGCCCAACGCCGCAGGAAAAGCCAGGACAATGGTGATCTGCCGCACTTCGTGGGCGGCTAGGCCATCAAAGCGCCCAAACGTCCACAAAATGTAGCCGCTGATCAGCAAGGCGAGGGCATAGCCAACTACCGTATAGCGCAGAAAAATGTGCGCGGGCGGGGTATTGTCTGGGATCTCTTCTTGGCCCCGAAATTCCACGGCATAGACGAAGGCGTGCATCATCAAAAGTGTAGCGAGGATCAGGGCGAGCGTATGCCACTCGCTCATTTGGTAGGCAATTAAGATCACTTCTTCGGTGGGGGCGATGCTCATGGCCAGAAAGATGGCGCCAATCCCCATCAGAAAGAGTTGGCCGAAGTAGCGGGCTGCGCGGCGTTTACCTTCCTCTCTGGCTTCGCCACCCAATAGATTTTGGGCAAACATCGCGCCCAGGCTGCCGGTGGCGGCTTGGAACGCCACTTTGCCAATCACTTCATGCAGCGGCATATCCCAACTGATCACGGCGAACAAAAGTAACATCAGCGCAGATGCGACAAAACCCACCGCATAGGCGACAAAGGCGTCGAGCATGTCGTCGAACAGATGAAAAGTCGTTTCAAAACCACCGTAGTAGGAAAGCCCGACCAGCGTGGGCAGCGTAAGCATGATAAAGAGGACGAAGCGCCAGCGCTCCATCGTAAAGCCCAGCCACCAATTCTCCATTGTCATTAACATCGGAAACGAGAAAATAATCGCGCCGCCAAACGCACGCGCCAAATCAACCGCAAACGCCCGATTGGCCTCGGGTTTTGTGGCTTTTTCTAGCGAATTAGCCAACGGTTCTGGTTCAGCTCGATTGGCCATGGGGGTTTTTTGATCAGCGTTGGGCAAGTGAGTGACGGCGCACGATTCGCTTACAGTTGGGTCTAAATTGGTTAGCAATATACATCAACCGTAGCTGCGTTGTCGAGTTCATCCGCGGCTCAAAAGCTTTGGCTTGTTTGTGTAGCCTGCACTTTAAAATTGGACGCGGATAAACGCGGATGCACGCGGATTTTTCTAGCGCAACAGGATCTTAAGGGGTTGACACCTAATTAAATTTATAAATGAGCTTTTTAATCCGCGTGCATCCGCGTTTATCCGCGTCCAATTTTAAGGTGAGAATTGTTATTTGTGGTTCTAGACACTTGACACGCTGTGGTATACTATCTACATGATCGATAGAAAAAGTCGCACCCACACCCCTAGCTTCCGCCTTGTCACCATTGGCTGCGCCGTTGGTGGCCTCCTCGCGCTTAGCTAGCCCGCGCTGCCAGCGCTTGCGGATCCAACCGCGAGCCAACAGTAGCGGGCGGTCTTCCAGCCTTCAACCTAGATTGATCCGGCCACTGCGCCGCGGTTTGACCGCGTTTGCGCGTGGTCGTTGTTGGCGATTTAACCAGATTTTTATCCACAGATTTTACCCAACCTAGGCTCGGCGATTACGCAGATTGTTAACTTTTAATCTATGTAATGACCAACCCCACCCGCGTGCGGTGAGCTTGTCGAACTGCACGCGGGTGGGGTTGGTCATCAATCTGTAAAATCTAATCACTGCCTGCTAAGCGCATGAGGAGTACATAATGTCTGATCAATACGATCCGAAAAGTATCGAACCCAAGTGGCAACAGATCTGGACCGCACAGGGTGCCTTTCGCACGCCGTCCGGTGCCGATCTGCCCGCTAAACCCAAATATTATGTATTGGATATGTTTCCCTATCCGTCCGGCGAAGGCTTGCACGTTGGCCATCCCAAGGGCTACACCGCCACCGATGTGATCGCCCGCGTGCGCCGAATGCAGGGCTACAACGTGCTCCACCCGATGGGCTGGGATGCCTTTGGCCTGCCCGCCGAACGCACCGCCGATCGCCAGAATAGCCATCCAGCCGCGGTCACCGAGCGCAATATCGCCACCTTTCGTCGCCAGTTGCAGCGGCTGGGTTTGTCGTACGACTGGGAACGCGAGGTCAATACTTCTGCCCCCGACTATTACAAGTGGACACAGTGGATCTTTCTAAAGCTGTTTGACCGTGGCCTGGCCTACCTGGCCGACGTGCCGGTCAACTGGTGCCCGGCATTGGGCACGGTGCTGTCGAATGAAGAAGTGCAAGACGGCAAGTATGTCGAAACCGGTGACCCCGTCGAGCGCCGGCTGATGCGCCAATGGATGTTGAAGATCACCGCCTATGCCGAACGTTTGTTGGCGGATCTGGACACGCTGGATTGGCCAGAAAGTTTGAAGGAAATGCAGCGCAATTGGATTGGCAAGTCGGAAGGCGCGCTGATTGAATTTACGATTTTTGACGTTCGTGAGCCTCAGTCGAACGATTTACGATTGACGAAGGACGCCGACGAACAATCAGAAATCGTAAATCGTAAATCAAAAATCGTAAATCGTAAATTCTACGTGTTTACGACGCGGCCAGACACCTTATTCGGGGCCACCTATTGTGTGTTGGCGCCGGAGCATCCGCTGGTGGATGCAATTGTGACGGACGCCCAGCGTGCGGTGGTGGATGAGTATGTGGCCGCGACCAAGCGCAAGTCCGATTTGCAGCGCGTGGCGGTGGGCGAGACGAAGAGTGGTGTCTTTACCGGCGCCTCTGCCGTCAATCCCGCCAACGGTGCGCCGATCCCGATTTGGGTGGCCGATTATGTGCTGAGTGGTTATGGTACCGGCGCAATCATGGGTGTGCCGGGCCATGATGAACGTGATCATGCTTTTGCCGTACAATTCGGCTTGCCGATTGTTGAAGTCGTCAGCGGGGGTGAAAGACCGATCACCGAGGTGGCCTACACCGGTGATGGCGTCAGTGTCAACAGCGGCTTTTTAGATGGCCTGTCAACCACCGCCGCCAAAGATCGGATGATCGAGTGGCTGGCGGAGCACGGTTGCGGTGTCCGCCAGATTCAATACCGGCTGCGCGACTGGCTCTTCTCGCGCCAGCGCTATTGGGGCGAACCGTTCCCAATTGTCCATTTGGCCGATGGCAGCATGGTCAGCGTGCCGGAAACCGATCTGCCACTTCTGTTGCCCGAGATCAGCAACCGCAAACCCACGGCAACCGGCGAACCACCGTTGGCGCGCGCCGGTGACGATTGGCTGCTGGTGACGTTGCCCGACGGCCGTATCGGTCGCCGCGAGACAAATACGATGCCGCAGTGGGCGGGATCGTGTTGGTATTACTTGCGTTTCATCGATGCACACAATGATCAGGTCGGATGGTCGCCTGAAGAAGAGCAATACTGGATGCCGGTTGATCTGTACGTGGGCGGTGTCGAGCACGCCGTATTACATCTGCTGTACGCCCGCTTCTGGCACAAGGTGCTGTACGATTGCGGCCTGGTCTCGACCATAGAGCCGTTCCAACAGTTGTTCAATCAGGGTTTGATCCAGGCGCACTCTTATCAAGACGCGGCGGGCAAATATTATTATGCCCACGAGGTGGAGCAGCGCGAGGGCCAGTGGTTTGCCAAAACAACGGGCAAAATGGTCCACACGCAATTGGAGAAGATGTCTAAGTCGCGCCTGAACGTGTATGGCCTGGACGAGATTGTCGATCAATACGGCGCCGACGCCACGCGGCTGTATGAACTGTTTATGGGGCCGGTGAGCGCCAGCGCGCCGTGGAATGCGACGGGCATCGAGGGCGTTGATCGCTTCCTGAACCGCGTCTGGCGGCTGATCGTAGACGAGCGCAGCGGCCAGATTCGTGAGCCTATCGTCGATCTGCCGCCCGACCAAGCGCCGGCGCTGGAACGGCTGTTGCATAAGACGATCAAAGGCGTGAGCGAGAGCATCGCCTCGATCGACAAGCTAAACACCGCCGTCAGCCGCATGATGGAGTTTGTCAACCAGGCTGGTCAGACTGAGCGCCTGCCCAAACCGATCATCACCACCTTTTTGCGCGTGCTGGCACCTTTTGCCCCGCACATCGCCGAAGAGTTGTGGGCGCGGTTGGGCGAAACTGGCCTGATTGTCCACGCCGCCTGGCCAATCTACGACGAAGCGTTAGCCGCCGATGCCGTCGTCGAAGCGCCGGTGCAGGTCAACGGTAAGCTGCGTGCCGTGTTACAAATCGACGCCGCGATCGACAATGCGGCCTTGCAAACGCTGGCATTGCAAGATGAGCGCATCATGCGCTATGTCAATGGTAAAACCGTCACCCGGGTAATTGTGACGGCGAACCGATTAGTGAATATAATTGTGGGAAATTAAGTAAGTCAGTGATCCGTGAATGTCATTCAGGCAAGCAAATGTAGGTGCGGTTTTTAACCGCACGGTCTCGGTTAGACCACCAATGTGCGGTTAAAAACCGCACCTACATGCGATGAGTCCCATTGACTTACATTCAGATAAAATAAAACGATTCGACCAGGAATAAATTATGTCGCAGAAATATACGCCCCAAGAAGTTGAACCCAGGTGGCAGCAAACTTGGGCCGAGCAAGCACTGTACAAAACCGTGGAAGACCCCAGTCGCCCCAAGTGGTACGCGCTGACGATGTTGCCTTATCCGTCGGGCGATTTGCATACGGGCCATTGGTATGCCTTTACGCCCAGCGATGCTGCTGCCCGTTGGCGGCGCATGAATGGCTACAACGTCTTTTTCCCGATTGGTTTTGACGCCTTTGGCCTGCCCGCTGAAAATGCCGCGATCCAGCGCAACATCCACCCCAAGCTGTGGACCTATGCCAACATTGAGCGCATGCGTGGTCAATTGGATCGCATGGGCGCGATGTGGGCGTGGGAGCACGAAGCGATTTCGTGCGACCCCGACTATTACAAGTGGTCGCAGTGGTTCTTCCGCAAGTTTTACGATGCCGGCCTGGCCTATCGCGAGTTTGCGCCCGTCGATTGGTGTCCCAAGTGTAATACCACGCTGGCCCGCGAACAGGTGTGGGGCGATGACCGCCACTGTGAGCGCTGCGGCACACCGGTGATCAAGAAAGACCTGAACCAATGGAAATTCCGCATCACCAACTATGCGGAAGAACTGATCGCCGGCTTGGAGACCATCGACTGGCCGGAACGGGTCAAGACGATGCAGACCAACTGGATCGGGCGCAGCGAAGGCGCCGAGGTGGAATTTACGATTGACGATTTACGATTGACGAAGGGCGACGGCGACGAACAATCAAAAATTACCGTCTTTACGACGCGGCCGGATACGTTGTGGGGGGCCACTTTTATGGTGCTGGCCCCGGAGCATCCGTTGGTGGAATCGATCACGACTGATGCACAGCGCGTCGCGGTCGAAACGTACAAAGAACAGGCTTCCCGTCTGGATGAAATCGCCCGCGGCGCCAAGGACAAGGAAAAGACCGGCGTTTTCACTGGCGGCTATGCGATCAACCCGGTCAACGACGAGCGCATTCCAATCTGGATTGCCGATTATGTGATGATGGGCTACGGCACCGGTGCGATCATGGCCGTGCCGGGCCACGATGAGCGCGACTTTGCCTTTGCCCAGCAGTTTGGGCTGGAAATTCGGCGTGTGATTAGCGGGCCGGATGGCGAGACTGGCCCGCTGACCGAAGCCTATGCCGCCAAAACCGAAGGCGCGATGATCAACAGCGGCGCGTTTGACGGCACGCCGGTTAGCGCAGGCGCGAAAAAAGTCACTAGTTGGCTGGAGCAAACCGGCAAGGGTAAGCGCGCGATCAACTATCGCCTGCGCGACTGGCTGATCAGCCGCCAGCGCATGTGGGGCACGCCGATCCCCATCCTCTATTGCGATCAGTGTGGCATTGTGCCGGTGCCCTACGAAGATCTGCCCGTGTTGCTGCCCGACGACGCCGAGTTCAAGCCAACCGGCGAAAGTCCACTCAAGTATCACGCGGGTTTCCGCTATGTCAAATGCCCCACTTGTGGTGGTGATGCCGAGCGCGAGACCGACACGATGGACACCTTTATGTGTTCCAGTTGGTACCAATATGCCTACATCGCGCCCAACTGGAAGGCCGGCCAGCCGATCCACGCCGACGATATGCCGTGGGACACCGAAAAGGGCGCCTATTGGCTGCCGGTCGATCAGTACACGGGCGGCATCGAGCATGCCACCATGCACTTGTTGTACACGCGCTTCTTCACCAAGGCGCTGCGTGATATTGGCGTGGTGAACTTTGATGAGCCCATGTTGCGCCTCTTCAACCAGGGCATGATCCTGGGGCCGGACGGGGAGAAGATGTCCAAGAGCCGCGGCAACGTGGTCAACCCGGACGAAATGGTCGACAAGTATGGCGCCGACACCGTGCGCGGTTATCTGATGTTCATCGGCCCGTGGGATTTGGGCGGCCCGTGGAATCCGAACGCAATCGAAGGCATCTACCGCTTCTTGCAACGCGCCTGGACGGTGGTAATGGATGAGCCGGATTCGCACCAGATGATGGCGACCCCCACAACCGAGGAGTTGCGCACGCTGGAGCGTAAACTGCACCAGACGACGATCAAAGTGACCGATGACATGGCGAATTTCCGCTTCAACACCGCGATTGCGGCGCTGATGGAACTGAACAACATGTTGATGAAGGCCAAAGATTCCGCCGTCGTCGGTACGGACGTTTGGCACACCATACTGGACATCATGGTCAAGTTGATGGCGCCGATCTTCCCGCACATCAGCGAGGAATTGTGGCATCACTTGGGGCACACCGACAGTGTGCATCTGCAAACATGGCCACAAGGCGATGCGGAGAAGGCGAAAGACGATGCAGTCGAAGTCGTGATCCAGATCAACGGTAAGATTCGCGAGAAGCTGCTGGTTGCGCCTGGCACATCGGCGCAGGTGCTGGAAACTCAGGCGCTTGGGCTGGATGTTGTCCAGAAATGGCTAGACGGCAAAAGCGTGCGCAAGGTGATCGTCGTGCCGGATAAATTGGTCAATGTAGTGATTGGGTAAACCAGTTGGATTGACTTTCGCAGTATGTTTGTTGTACTACTTGCAATGAATCACTCCACTGATGGTCATTAACGATTTAATGCGGTAAACGTAGGCTGAGCTTGTCGAAGCCGGAGCCGCTCCGGCTTCGACAAGCTCAGCCTACGTTCGATTACCGGTTTAATTTATTAATGACCATCAGTGGGGTGATTTTTTATATGTCAAAGACTGAAATCGTAATGAGATTTGCAAGAAACAACTTCGCCTAACGCTTCTTCGCTATAAATCACATAAACCATTCTGTCCTCTGGCGAGACACGGCGTGACCAAACCTCTTTGTCAAAATGTTTGAGCCGTTCCGGCTTGCCCGTCCCTTGGCGCGGATTTTGCGCCAGTTCGCGTACGAAATCAAAACATTTTACATAGTTTGTACGGTCGTGCTGGCGAAACCAGGCAAGATCATTTTCTGCTTTGGGGAGAATCAAGACGCGCCATTTCATAACAAGTCGGTGAAGACTTCTTCTGGTGTTTTGCCTTTCAATGCGCCCCGCTCATGCGCTTCGAACGAATGCAGCAATGCGCTCAGCGCGGCTTTGTCGTGTAAAAGGCGCACTGAGCGCGTTGCTGCTAACCCCCAGCGCTTTCTTTGTGTTACCCCCAAATTTCTCCACGCAGGAAAGATCAGTCACGGTGCGATTGTCTCTTTCATAACAGCGACGTGCATCAACCCACGGCGTCGCTCAGCCGGGCCCCGACATGGCTGGCTACTCCGGCAGTTTTGGCTATTGTTGAACATCCAAAGATCAAGTCAACAAATTGTTCGTCTTACTCTTCAAACTGAAAGGAGATCTGTATGCACCGTTCTTTGATCCTTACCCTCCTCACGGTGGTTGGCCTGCTGTTCAGCGCCTGCGCACCGGCCCAAACGGGTGCACCGGCGGCCCCGCCGGCGGCCGAGCAAACGGACGTGGCAGGTGAATTTAGCTTGCCGCACCCCATCCTGAGTGATCTGCGTATCCGCCAGGCGATTGCGCACTGCATTGATCGCGACGCGCTGATCAGCTCGATCTACGCCTATGTTTCCGATGATCTGAAGCCAGAATTGCGCATGGATAGCTTCTTGCCCAAAGCACACTGGGCTTACAGTGGTCCTTATACGGACTATGCGTACGATCCAGATGCGGGCATGGCGCTGTTAGAAGAAGCCGGTTGGACGTTGCCGGAAGGCGCAGAGCCGGGCGATGGCAGCATCCGCCAGAACGCAGATGGCGAAGCGCTGGCGATCAAAATGACCACGACCACTGCCCAGTTCCGCCAGACATGGGCCGCGGTTGCCGAACAGAATCTGCTCGGCTGTGGCATCCAGATGATTCGCCTGCATGTGCCAGCCTCTTGGTTTTTTGGCGCCACCACTGGTCTGCAACGGCGTGACTTTGAAATCGCCGGCTTTGGCTGGACGGGTCAAGCCGATCCTGCTGGCCAAACGCTCTATGCCTGCAACCAAATTCCGCTGCCCAGCAATGGCTGGACGGGTCAAAATTACATGGGTTGGTGCAATGAGGAAGCCAGCGATGCCATCGTTTTAGCCAACAACACACTCGCCCGTGAAGATCGCATCGCGGCCTACAATACCGTGCAGAAAGATTTTGCTGAAGACATGGTGTCGCTGCCGCTCTTCCAACGCGCCGAGGCCGAAGCCTGGAGCAAGAACATGGAAGGATTGGTGGTTGATCCCACCGAGTACGGCACGGCTAGCGCGGCGCAATGGCGCTTGACCGACGGCGGCGACACCATTGTGATCGGCTTTTCGCAGGAACCGGCCTCGATGTTTAGCCTCGTAGAGAGCGCAGCTGTACAACAGCAATTGGCTCACATGGCGCTGGGCACGCTCTACACCCAATACAATTATGATTTCCAACCGGTGCTTTTGGATGGCTTGCCGACGGTGGAGTCCGGCCAGGCCACCAATGAACCAGTGGACGTCAAGCCCGGCGACACCGTCTACAGCGCGGACGGTCAGCCGGTTCCGCTCGAAGCAGGCACTAAGATTGTCGTCGAAGGCAAAATTGTGGAATACGACGGTAGCAGCGCGCTGCAATTGCCGCAACTCAAGGTTACCTACAAACTGAAGCCCTACACCTGGAGCGATGCTACGCCCGGCTCGATTGAAGATGTCAAGCTAGCCGATCAGGTGAGCTGCGATCCGACTTCTGGCGCGGTGACCTTTATTGGCTGCGAGCAGGTTGCCAGCTACGACTATAGCGATGGCCTGGAATGGACTGTCACCTATCTACCCGGCGCCCAGCCACCCACCTACTTCTTGCCGCCACAAGGTAACGCCCAACTCTATCCCAGCCACTTGCAACTAGGCGATGGCCGACTGTTAAAAGACGTACCCGCAGCCGAGTGGGCTACCTTGCCCGAAATTGCTGAAACACCGTTGAGCTTTGGCCCCTTTATGATCACCGAATGGATCAAAGGGCAGAGCATCACGTTGGAGGCTAACCCCTATTACGCCGACGGCACCAGTGTGCAGAGCATCGTCGTTGTGATCGTAGAGGATACCAACCAAGCCGTGGCGCAGCTCTTGAGTGGCGATGTCGATTATCTGGATAAGACGACGCTGGGCGCAGGCGCCGAGGTGCAGACTGTGGTCGATGCCGCGGCAGCCGGCACCGTCAATGCAGAGGTCATCCCCAGCCCCAGTTGGGAACACCTGGACATGAATCTTAATACGCCGTAAATACTAGGAAACAGTTACACAGAGTACGCAGAGGAGGCACAGAGACCACAGAGAAACAGCCAGCAATTGGTTTTTCTCTGTGGTCTCTGTGCCTCCTCTGTGTACTGTTTTTATATCATCATTGAAATTCATCCCCAGACATTGCAATCTCTTTCCCTAGCCCCATTTGAATTGAGACAATCTCTTACAACTGCACAGTATGGAGCACGCTGCCGCTGCGCGCCGTGAAGTTGGTAACGTAGCCCCGTTTACTGTCGGGGCGCGAGCGAAATTTGCACAGGTTGAACATAGTCAACATCTCCAGTATAATAGTGATTCTTGGACACATAAGTGAGGATGAGCGAAGAGTATAATGGCAAGCGGTCAGACTGCAAAACAGAGTTGGGCAGGAGATAGCAAACATGGCA
>JBBRVA010000107.1:0-14096 GCA_038247295.1 Caldilineales bacterium
GAGGTCGGCGGCGTTGCCCAGGATGCCCGGTTTATGAGGGGCCGCAATCGCAGACAAAACAGTAAGCCGATCCAACGGCAAGAAGGTGGCGCGACCACGGCCACTTTGTTTCAAGAAGTCAATTGCCTGGCGCGCATCTTCCCACTGTTGGGTGATAACATTCTGTAATGCGCCACCCAGCGCCGTTTCAATCGCCGTGTCCAGATGGGCTGGGACACGCACCAGCGCGGCCACTGTGCCCAGAATGCCCGACAAAGTTCCCTTTTGTTGGCCTGGCCCACCGGCCTGGAGCACAGCCCGCACCCCACTGGCATAGCCGGCGCCTTCATCGCGCAGACGCCGCAGCAGATCATGCCGGGTTTGCAAGCGGTCGGCCGCGCGGTCGGCCGTCTGGCGGGCACGCTCGGCCTCTTCCAGGCGCTTACGCCGCTCGGCGACGATCTGTTCGAATTGGACAAGTTTAGCCTGCAATTCATGGGCTTGCTTCTCATCCAGGCGCGTCTGCGTGTCTGCCTGCTGGAGCGACTGTTGCGCAGCAGTAGCCTCGTCTTGGGCGCTTTGTAAGGCGTGTTGCTGGGTTTCACAATCGGTGCGCAGACTGTGGCGCCGTTCGTTCAAATTGGTCAGACGACTGTTGCAATCGACGCGTTTGCGTTGCACTTCTGTCAACGTGCGCCGAGCATTTTCCAGTGCAATCTGTAAGCTGGCCCGTTCTTGATGGCGCTGATTGACTACCCGTTGCAGATCGTCGACCGTCTGCTGGCGCCTGGCATGTTCGGCTTGTGCTGCCGCCATAGCTGCCCTCAGATCAGCCAACCGTTGCGCCAATGTCGAGTGTTCGAGTTGCAATGGCGCCACTTCACGCTGCGTCTCTTCGTGGCGCGATTGAAGTTGGCGTAATCGCTCGCCAGCCACCGCTAGTTCGCGCGCGGCCGCTTCAGCCTGACGATGGATGCCACTACTTTCCGCATGCAGATTGCCCAGCGTGTCACGCAGGGCGGACTGCTGTTCGCGCAAAGCAGCGATCTGGCGCGCCAATTCGGTTAGCGCATGCTGGCGCGTCTGGACCAGCGTGCGCAATTGCTCTTCGACCTTTTTGCCCTGCTCCACGTGGTGCAAGGCGGCATGCCAGCGATAGCCAAACCACTCGCGCAAAAGGCCACGCAGATCGGTCGCCAGTTGTTCATATTCGCGCGCCCGTTCAGCCTGCCGCTGCAATTGTTTCAGACGCGGATTCAATTCGGTGACAATATCTTGCACCCGGTTCAGGTTCTGCTGGGTGGCCTCCAACCGATGGAGCGTCGAAGTGCGCTTGATCTGATAGCCGGTGATGCCCGCCGCCTCTTCAAAGAGGGAGCGGCGTTCTTCGGGCGCCAGGCTCAACACGCGATCGATCAGCCCCTGGCCGACCACGGCATAGGTGCGTTTGCCCAATCCTGTTTGAGCCAACAGTTCGGTCACATCTTGCAGACGCACCCGTTGGCCGTTGATCAGATATTCGTTGTCGCCATCGCGGTAGGCGCGCCGCGTCACTTCAACTTCGGTAAAGTCGATAGGGATTTCGCCGCCGCTGTTATCCAGCATCAGGCTGACTTGAGCCATGCCCAGACGTGACTTTTTGTCGCTGCCAGAAAAGATAATGTCACTGGTCTTTTTCGAACGTAGCAAGCTAAAACTTTGCTCGCCCAGACACCAGCGCACCGCGTCGACAATATTACTTTTGCCGCTCCCGTTTGGCCCCACGATCGCAGTGACGCCGGGATCAAAGATGAGCTCGGTACGATTGGCAAAAGTTTTAAAACCTTGAATGACGACGCGTTTAATTATCATAGCTGGTTAGGAAGACAAATGTACAACGATTTTTCAAATCGTTGTACATTAGAATGTGGGTTGGAAGAACGTTCGCCACGCTCCCGGTAGGATTATTTCTAGCAACAGGCCGATCACCAGCAAAGCGGCAGATATCATGCCCAACGTCCGTCGTTCCTTCCAAAAGGCGCCCAACGCCCAGTGGCGCGTAAGCAATGGTTCCGCGAGCAAAATCACAAATCCGCCATAACCAGCCAGGCTTATCAATGTCCAAACGGGTTGAGCCGCCAGCAGACCGGTCAATCCCCCCAATGGGGCTAATAATGCACCGCTGCCAAAAGCGGCCAGGTTAAGCGCACGCACCAAAAACCAAATGCCAATCAGGCCACCGCTGACCAGGCTCCCCACAAGTACACCCAGCACTTCTAGCAGACGGCCGACGGGTTGCAACGCGAGACTGCCCGGCGCCTGACGATTGCCAAAGAACCATTCCAGATAGGCGGTGCGATAGATAAAACCATCGTTGATGGCCCGTTCCACTTGCAGTGGGGCTAACCAAGTAAGCAGAAGCATTGTCACCCACTGTAACACCAGCCAGAGTGCAACAACCGTAATCGCCTGCCGAATTTGACGTTGGCGCAGGGGAATGAGCAGAAAGACAAAGAGGGCCAGGGTTTGAGCAATGGGCAGAAAACGCGGTTGGCCCAACACAGCGGGTAGCGCCGTGGTGACCAGAGCGAAGAAACCGGCCATAATATAAAAAACTGGATCATGGGATAGGCGGTATTGTGTTAACATAAATTCTTCGCGACCCTCCCCTACGCTTATTTTGAACAGCGACATAATGGCATAAAAAAAGAGGCGTCTACGTGGAGAAGACGCCTCTTTCCTGATCGACTACAGATCAACTGGGCGAGTTAGTAGCCGCGGTCTGGGTCGAGTAGCCAGGCGACCAAGCCACGAATTTCTTCTTCGCTCATGCGATCCTTGAAGTTAGCAGGCATGACACCAGCCGGATAACCCTCGTTGATAAAGGCATTGGGTTCAACAATGCTTGTATAAACGTAGGTTTCAGCATCTTGGCCGGCGACCTTTGTTCCTGCTGTTTCGGGCAGCGGATTAAGATCGGGGCCGATAACACCAACACCAATCGTACCCAGCAGGTGACAGGCATTACACGTCATGCTCACAAACAACTGTTGCGGTGGAATGATAGCCGGTGCAGTTTCTGCACCTGTCGCGTCGGTCACCACAGCCGTTGCGGCCAACTCTGCACCAACAGCCGCAGCACCCAACGTGCCAACCGTATATGTGATCGTATCCGGTGCGGCTAGAGATGGTGCATCCTGGAAAGGCTGCCAGGGATCCAAAACCGCAGCCGGAGCAGACGGCGGCGCAGATGCCACCGGTTGACCCATCGCATCTGCCCCAACCATACCGGTAGTTGCAGTAGCAGATTCTGTCGACGTGATATCAGAGGTCGATGTTGCATTCGATGTTTGCGTTACAGCAACTATCTCTGTAGCCGCAGCCGTTGCCGTTGTAGCATTGGGCTGTGTGATTGGCGGTGTTACGGTTAAACCAGTCGTTGGCGTGACATCTTCTGTTGCTGTGACTGTAATCGTAGCGGTCAGCATACCGGTCGGTGTGATGGGCACCGCCGTAGCAACCCGCACGGCCTCCGCAGCGCGCGGATCCCAGCTTTGCTGCAGCGCATCTGATTCCCAATTCAGTACGAACTGGGTTACATATTCCACTTGATCATCGCGCAATGGGCCGCCAAAACGTACGCCCCAGGTAGGCATAATTTGCGCCCACTGTGACTTTGTCTTGCTAGGGCGACCTGCGGCCACGGTCAAGGCCACATAGTCATGCAGTGTACCCGTCCAGCCCACATCTGCCATGCGCTGGGTAAAGAAGTAACGACTGTACAAGGCGGGCGCCACACCAGCCAGACCTTTACCGTCTGCAGCATGACAGGTGTAACAGTTATTGGCAAAGATTTCCGCGCCTTTTTCAATGCTGCGGCCTTCCCAATTATTCGTTTGTGCCTGCATGCGTCGCTCTTCCATCCATCCTTGGGCCAATAACACAACGATGGAGATCATGACAGCAACAATGCCCAGCACTATTTTTGCAATCGGCGATCTGACATAAAGCCAGTAATACCATGGTTTCCGCATTGGGGTGCTCTTTACTCCGCCTGCTCTGATTCGGATAGGTAGCTAAAATCTCTCAAACCATACTGTTCCCAATATAGCGAGTCTTCGTGCAAAAAGAAGTTACGGGTAAAATCTTCTTCGAGACCTTGGCCGCTAATCCAGTGGATCTGCCAGTTGATGCGGCGCAATTGTGGCTGTTCTTGTGTAATCGTCAGAATGCCATAGGCGTCGTTAAAATCGCGGTCGGTCTCATCAAATGTCGCAATCGAGCCACTAAATTCGTGCAGCAACTCTTGGAAGTGCTCGTCGTGGCTTTCCATCGCCGCCGCGTCGCGCGTATCGTAGACACCGACCGGCATGTGCTTGTAGCCCATTTCGCGCACCAGGCCAGCGCCTTCTTCCGGCATCAATTCCTGCACAACTTCGATGGCCGGCGCAGCCTGGACAGCATAATAGGGTGTGCCCATCCAGCTCAGGACAATCATCACAACACCGGCCACAACGCCGCTGATAATCGCCACCCGACGATCGCGACCACGGCGGCTGGGGTTGGGGTCCAAGTAGGGAATGCCAGCCAATAAGCCAAGCAAAATACTGGGCAAAATCACGCCAGCCCATAGTTTATCGGCGACCTTGAGCAAGCCCTGCAACCAGTAGAAGTACCAAGGCGCCACCGTGTGTAGCGGGGTCGATTGCGGATTTGCAATCGACTCGAGCGGCGCTTGGAAGAAGAAGACGGTGAGTACGATCGACAAGGCAGTAAAGCCGATCAGGAACATGGTTTCGTCCAGGAAGACGTCGGGCAAGTAGTAAACACGGCGATCAGCCGGTACTTTGCTGGCCGTATCTTGGCCCACTTCCTCTTCTTGGGCCGGCAAGCTGATGCCGAAGTGCACAACTTTGTAATAATGCACAAAGAAGAACAAAATCAGCACCAGCGGCAAAAAGAAGACATGCAGCAAATAGAAACGCAGCAAGCCATTGGCGCTAATATCAGGAGCACCACGGGCCAGCAAGTTGACCGTTGCGCCCACAATTTCTGGCGGCACCGCTTCCGCCATCGACGTACCAATCGTAACCGCCCAGAAGGCCAATTGATCCCACGGCAAGAGGTAGCCAGAGAAACTGAGGAAAAGTGTGAGGACCAGAAGGATGACGCCAGTAAACCAAGTAAATTGGCGCGGCGCTTTATAACTGCCCGTCAGGTAGGTGCGCACCATATGTGCAGTCACAATAATGACCATCAACTCTGCGCCTAGACGATGCAGATCGCGCATGAACTGGCCAAAAGGTACATCGCTCAACAAACGAATCATGTCTACATAGGCCCGCTCCGGCGAGGGTGCGTACCAGATCATCAGGAAGATGCCCGTGATGGTCTCGATAAAGAAAAGATAAGTCGAGAGCAACCCCAACCGGAAGGTATGGGTAAAACGGGTCACACTTTCGTGATAATAGGTGGGCTTGATATGGAGCAGGAAAGCTTCGGTATGCGGCTTCAAGCGCGGGTTGGGCCGGCCAGGCGGGTCGCCCCGCAGCATACGGCGAAACTCGCCGGCGCTAATGCCAGCGGTAATGCGTGTAAAAGTGTCGTCTGCCAGGTCTAGGGCAGTTTCTAAGAGTGATTTATTTTTAACTTCGGGTTGTACAGCCATACATTTCTCCTCAACTTGTCTGCCCGTTGCTCAGTGGCAAATGTGAGTTAGCTTGGTGTGTTTGCAAGTGTGCAGCCATCGGTTATCAGTAATGCCTAGTCCACTTGGGCGTAAATAGGTAGCCAGTAAGACAGTGGGCCAGTGGGTATTATCTTACTGGCTACCTATACTAGGTGGCGAGCGCCGGTGATTCGGCGGCTGGCGCGCCCAGATTCTTCTGACCGGTATGAACGACGACCATATCGCCTTCCATCGTGGTTTCAAACCAATCGAGCGAGCGCGTGGCCGGTCCTTCAATATAATAACCATCATGGGTATACTTTGAACCGTGACACGGACATTCAAAACGGGTATTAGACGGTTCCCACTTGTACAGACAACCAAGGTGCGGACAGACCATGTAAAGCGCCTTGGCTTCTCCTTCGGCTGTGGTAACCATCCAAAATTTACCCGCAGTTTGGGGTTCTGGTGGCGAATCTGGATCCTTGAACTCTGCCAATAGGATGGGGAAATCACCACCAAATTCACCAGCGCGGAAGCGCGGATAGAGGAAAAGAAAACTGCCAACGCCTGCTTCCAACGTTAATAAACCAAGCGCGGCACCCCAGGCATAAGTCAAGAATTCGCGCCGATTAATCCCTTTGGCGCTGCCTTCTGCGCTCTCCGTTTCTACGGCTACTGCAGCTGGCCGCGCGGCAGGCGCAGGGCGAGCGGGTGTGGGTAGAGCAGCCGCACCATTGGTCACTGGTGCAGCCGGCGCTTCAACAGATGCAACGGGGGCAGGCGCTGCGGCTACAACAGCCGGCGCAGATGCAGATGACGGTGCTTCGTCCGCCGGCTGGGCAGCCTGAGTTTTCTTCGCTGCTTCCTGCATCTTGCGTTTTAATTCGGCAACGCGCTGTTCACGTTCATTGCCGCTTAGTTCTGCGATTGTTTCCGCCATAGCGATCCGATCTCCTTCTGCTTGACGAGTGACAACGGGCAATAAACACCAATACTAGCTGGCTCGGCCTCGGTCATTCGTCGATTGACACGGTAGTTACGCTCAAATATTGCTAGGATATAGGCGCCTGTTTTTTTGCGCAAATTCAGGCGTTAATAGATATACTTTTACAGCATCACCGATTATAGTTGGGCGCATACTTGATTGGCTCGTGCTTGGTTATTATAACAGTAGGAAGCCCATCAATTCGGTAATGAATATAGCACACGCGTACTCGATTGTCAAAATTATCACAAATGACAGGCGAAGATATTTGGTCGTAAAAACAAGCGCCAACCGTGTAAGGTTGACGCTTGTTTTTACGACCAAATCTAATTTCAGCCAACTATTTTAATCAACGGCAGCACGGCAAGGAATTGCGCCCTGCGCCACACTATTTTCACCGCCTGTACAAGCGGGACTGTTGCTGACGGGGTGTAAATCTTCGTTGGCTATATTCGCCAAAAGCGGATCCAGATCCCACAGAGAATTTTGACACATGGCGCGGTCCAGGTTACCAGACGTTTGAAAAAAGAGATCATGGCTGCATTGATAAGTCGTCGCCGGCGCCTGCGTGCGGTCGTCGATGCGTGATTGATAGAAGAGATTGTTTTTCAACACCGTATTCTGGGGAATCTTGTCGGCCTCACCGTTTTTACCAAGCTTTAGGGTGCCCCGAATCATGGTATTGTTTTCGAAGAGCACATCCACGGCGCGCCAGATCAGCAGACCATCGGCGTCGGTTGCGCTTGGGCTGATAAAGACATTGTAGCGCAGCGTGCCACTGCTAATCGCGTTGCCCCCTTCCGACGCAAAGCGGATGATCGTATCTTGACAGTTGCGAAACATGTTTTGCACGATCTGATGATTTTCGGCATGACCATCATGTTCGTGAATCACCATACATCCTTTTGAGCCATCCACTCCATCGCCCCCCAGATGCAAGGTTGAGCCATCAAACAAATTATTTGTGACGATCACTGGCGCTTGTGTCTCCTTAATGTCCACACACTGCTCCATCATATAGCCGTTGGCACAAGTGTTATGCGAAAATTCCACATGGCGCGCTTCTGTAATCTGGATCATATCCTCTGATGGGATCTTGAAGTGGCTCTTGGTGAGCAGATTGTTGGTAATGATAATCTGATCGGGCAGCGTCGTCGTCTCATCGGCCTGCACATTGAGCACATGGCTGATCTTGCCGCCGTCGATATGGTTACCAGTAATGGTCAGGTTTGCCACATCGGCGCTCACCTTAAGCGCATCTTTTTCACCACCCAGGATGGTATTGTTGCGGATGATCACTTGGCGAATCGGCGCGCCGTTTTTGCCATCGACCCGGATTGACCAGGTGATGTCGGCAATGCCAACGGCTTCGATATGCAAACCCGCAATGATATTATAAGATCCGGGGCGAATGCTGGTGTAGAGCGTTACGGCTTCACAGTTATACGGCTTAAGCGTAATCCACTGCTCCGGCGCGCCGCTGGGCAGTTTGAGTTTGTCAGTGGCCTGATAGACGCCGCCGCGCAAGAGCAGAGTAGCCCCTGGGCTCGCGTCGGCAATCGAGGTTTCCCAATCGTCGGTTGGGGCCAAAACAGTGCCTTCTGTCGTACACGGTTCCAGCACTTCGCCAACAACGGCAGCAGCGCCATACGCCGGATCAGTAAACGGAATCGGACTAGACGGTGTAGACGTTGGCACTGGGGTTGGTGCTGAGGTTGGTGCTGGGGTTGGTGTCGGTTGAGCCGGCGCAGCGCTGACCATGCTAAGATAAACAGTGTAAGCCGCTGCCGTCGCCTCAAGTGCTGTAGTGGCGGGCACCACAGGGGTGTCAGTTTGGGCGCTGACCGGTTGCCGACCGGCGGCTAACACAAGCAGCAAAAGGCCAAACAAGAAAAAGAGCGCCATTGGACGCAACAGCAGCCAGCAATGGACAATCAAGCGCTTGGCGCGCTGGATGAAACTGATCATTAGGGATGATATCCGTTCGCTAATTTGGGATTTATTGGGATTGACACACCATACGCGGCAGCTTTGCTGCGCTGGGTGCAGAGCGTGTACGGGATCATTCTAACAGACTCAGGCACTTGCTGCTGGGTTAATGTCGTACGCTACCTGACGATTGTCTTCCAAACAGATGCCTATTAGGCTACGTGATGTTCAGGTCAACGCGCTTTCTGGATTCAATAATCTTGTGAATGAACGTAGCAAGGTGTAATCTGCAATAGGTAGACAGGTAGACAGGTAGATAAGTAGACAGGGAAACAGGTGTACTCCCTGTCTACCTATCTACCTATCTACCGCGCCACTCAGGGGCGGAACCGTTATAAGTGACGATTAGAGGGTCAGCAAATTTGTTGAGGTATAGCGATATGGGCAATTGGGCTTTACAGGGCCAACGTTTTTCCACGCGCTTGGTCGTGATGCTTGTAATCTTGATCTTAGTCACCACACTCAGCGCCGGCGCGCCGGCCTACTGGCTGGCGCGGACCCAATTGGAACAGCAGACGTGGGCCAATGTCCAGGATGGGCAACAGGCGGTCCGTTCGTTATTGCAGGCAGAGCAAGAACGCTTGCTCAATCTGGCCACTTTGTTCGCCGAGCGCCCCACCCTGCAACGTCTGCTGCAAACCAATGCACGGGAAGAGTTAGATGATTATCGGCAAGCTTTCCAAACCCAGAGCCGGTTAGATATCTTGCTCTTTTGTGACATAGATGGCCAGCGGGTGGCAGGTGAAGTGGGCCTAGCGATGTGTCCGCCAAGTGGTGCAGCCGGTTTCAGTTTGATCGAAGCCAAGCCAGTGCTGCTGGTCAGCCGCGCCGTTCAGGCCGATCTGTCCGACAAGGCGCTAGGCATTGCCGTCACCGGCATCTGGCTGGATGAGCTTTTTTTGGGCCAATTGGCAGCCGGCACGAATCTGAAGCCGAGTATTATCGCTGCCAGCGGGCTGCGGTTGAGTAGTAGTATTCCTAACGCAACGGGCGCAGCAATTCCGGTGCTCGACCAAACCCAAAGCTCGGCCAATGGGCAAAGTTCGCAGTCCAATCTGGAAATCGACGGCCGCCCCTACTATGTTGCATACTCCCCGTTGGCCGGCAACATCGGTTCTAGCGAGGCTGACGCCACCTCTTTTATCCTGGAAGTTGCGCTGCCAGTCGACGATTTGATGGCAACCGAAAGGCGGGCGCTCGCCATTCTGATTACCAGCACGAGCCTGGTTGCTATTGTGGGGGTTGGTTTAGGCATTTGGATGATCGGACGATTGACCCAGCCACTGGCAAAGTTAACCCAGGTGGCAGAGCGCATCAGCCGCGGCGACTTGATGACACCGATTCCAGCCTTCGCCGCACCAGTCGAGATTGCCACCCTTTCGACAGCCTTGATCAAGAGCCAAGCCAGCATGTTGCGCACGCTGGAGGAACGCTCGCAAGCACGGGATTGGCTCAACAACCTGATCCAATCGATCGTCGAAGGTGTGGTCACGTTTGATAACCGCGGTAATGTTACGTTTTTAAGCCAGGGCGCCGAGAATTTAACAGGGTGGCGCAGTGATGAAATAGTGGGCCAATCGATCAACAATCTTTTTCCATCCGCCGATCAGCAACGTGAGCCATTTATTGAGAACGTGCCGCCGGCCGGGGGCAAGCGGGTGGTTGATGTGCTGACGCGCAGCGGCAAGGCCGTGACGCTCGCCATCACCGGCGCGCAATTAGCGCCCCCCAATGGCAAGACGGCACAAGTAGCGCTGGTTTTACGCGATGTGACGCACGAAGAGGCTTTGCGTAACCTCCACTCTTATTTCCTAGCCAACATTTCGCACGAATTCCAGACGCCGCTCAGCACGCTTAATGCATCGATTGAACTGCTCATGGATGAAGCAGAAACGTACTCGTTGGCCGAAGTGCGCGAATTGCTGCGACCGGCGCATATGAGTTTGCTAGGCTTACAAAACCTGATCAATAATCTGCTGCAAAGTGGGCGGATCGAAGCGGGGCGTTTCCTAATCCGGCGCGACCCCACCGATCTGCGCCGCGTGATTGACGACGCGCTCCGCCTTGTCCAGCCGCTGCTTGATCGACGCCAACAGCCATTCGCATTGGTAGGCCCCTTCGCCTCCGATGCAGAACAGGAATGGCCGGAAATTCAAGCCGATGCAGCCCGGCTCACCCAGGTTGTCGTCAATCTTTTGGTCAACGCCAGCAAATATAGCCCGACCGGTTCGGCGATTGAAGTTTGGATCGAACTCAGCGAGACACAGCTTCGCTTGGCCGTCGCCGACCGTGGCCCCGGCATTCCCCCGGATGAACGGTTGAATCTCTTTCGCCGCTTTGTCCGTCTCGACAGCCAGGCGGGCGAACAATACGGCGTGGGCCTGGGGTTGCACGTAGTCAAAACGACGATCGAGGCGCACGGCGGGCAGATCGGGATTGATGACCGGCCCGGCGGCGGTTCAATCTTTTGGTGCGAGCTACCGCTGGCAGTGACGAACGACGAAAATGTGCCCGGCACTTAACGCAGTTAGCGAGCCTTAAGATCGTCTTATCACCCGCTGCGCCGTAAAAGTGCCGGGCACATGATTTTAGTCCAGAAAGGCACTTATGAAAGTATTAATTGTCGAAGATGATCTAGCGCTATCCGATGTCGTCTCTTTTACCTTGCGGCGCGCCGGTTTTGCCGTTATAAAGGCCTATGATGGGCGCGTGGCGCTCGAAAGTTATCTGGCTGAACGGCCCGATCTGGTGCTGCTTGATTTGAACTTGCCAAAGTTGGATGGGCTGGAAGTCTGTCGCCGCATCCGCGCCCTCGATCAGACCCCAATCATCATGCTCAGCGCGCGCAGCGATGATGAAGATGTGGTCAAAGGGCTGGAATTGGGCGCCGACGACTACATTGTCAAACCCTTTAGCCCCAGCCAGTTGGTGGCGCGCGTGCGCGCCGTGTTGCGTCGGGCCGGCGCCGTGGAAACGCCCGACAGCTTACAAACGGCCGATCTGCGTTTGGACCGCGAGCGCAGCGAAGTGCAACGGTCCAACCTGCCGCCGATCCGCTTGACCCAACTGGAAATGCGCTTGCTGGAAGCCTTTATGCTCAACGCTGGCCAGGTCTTGCCCAGCGACCGTTTAATCAGTACGGTTTGGGGCATCGATGGCGGTGATCGCACGATGCTCAAGCAACTGGTTTACCGATTGCGCGCCAAGCTTGAGCATGGTGCGGCGCACTCCGTCTACATCGAAACCGTGCCGAGTATTGGCTATGTGCTGACGCCGGCGCGTAAAACGGAGTAAACCGTCAGCTATTTTCAACGTTCGCTCTTCGATCGCGCCTTTTCCTCATTTTGTTACCACCTTGTTACCACTTTGTTACCGCATATGTTACCGCTAGCAGTTACCCTGTCTTCAGGTTCGAAACTTAGTATCTGCAACCATCAACCTGGAACCGACCATTCAAGCCGTCAGGGTACACTATGTCGATTATTCTCGAACAACTCACCAAGCGCTACGAAAACCATCCTGTGGTGAATAACGTTGCGCTTGAAATCGCCGATGGCGAGTTTTTTGTCTTACTGGGCTCCAGCGGCAGCGGCAAAACTACCGTTTTGAGCATGATCGCGGGGTTAACCGGCATCGATGAAGGTCGCGTCCTGTTGCATGGGCGCGATGTGACGCATCTTCCTACCCAGGATCGCAATGTCGGCTATGTTTTTCAGAACTACGCGCTCTTTCAGCATATGAACATCGCCGATAATATCGAGTTCGGGCTACGTGTGCGGAAAGTGGCGGCGGCGCAACGACGCAAGCGCCGTGATGAACTGCTAGAATTGGTCGGGTTGGCGGGCTTGGGTGGTCGTATGCCGCGCCAAATCTCCGGTGGTCAACAGCAGCGGGTTGCGCTGGCACGGGCGTTGGCGCATCAGCCGGATGTGCTTTTGCTCGATGAACCGCTGGGCGCACTCGATGCCAAGATTCGGCTCGAACTGCGGCGTACATTGAAGGCGATTCAACATGAGTTGGGCATCACCACCATTTTGGTGACCCACGATCAGGAAGAGGCATTCGAGTTGGCCGACCGCCTGGGCGTGATGAGCTTCGGTCGCCTGCTGGAAGTTGATTTGCCCGAAGTGCTTTATCAACATCCCAAAACTGAATTTGTCGCCACGTTTTTAGGCACGGCCAATCTGTTGGTGGGACAGGCGACGCGTACTGGTGTGCAAGTGGGTCCGCACCACTTTCCGATGCAGCATGAAGCAGGGTCGCTCGACAGCGCACAACGCGTGCAGGTGCTCTTTCGGCCCGAGGATGTTGTGTTGGCCGCCACCGCCGAAGCGTTAGGTTGCCAACCGCTAGGCCAGGGCGAAGTCGAAGAGACAACCTTTGGCGGCTCTTTCGAGCGCTTACGTCTGCGCCTGCCGCCGATCCCTGGTGTTCGCCCCATTGCACCGCCGGTGGCCTATGGCAGTAGCGCGATTATGGTGGAAGCAACGCGCACACAGGATCAAGTGAGCCGCATCCCTCTATTACCTGGGCAACAGGTCTGGGTGGGCGTCAACCGTGTTCATGCGCTGACGCACCCAGGGCTGCGCTTTTTGTTGCCCACCGATGGATCTCCCCCCGCCCAAGCCGCCCTGGTAGTCGCCAGCCAGATTGCGCGCCTGGCCCATGCGCGCGTAACGTTGCTCGGGTACGGATTGAATGGGGAAGCAGTACAACGCCATCTACAAGAAGCAAAAGAGCAGATGGGCAGCGGATTGGCGGCGTTGGAAACCAGGACATCGACCCTGTCGCCCCAGGAAGCAGTGAGCCAAGAAGTGGAGCGCCAGCCGTATGATTTGGTGATCATGGGGTTAGGCGCGGCCGGCAGTGTCGCGCTGGCGGGGTCGATCTTACAAAGCGGTGAACATCATCTGCTGTTGGTGCCCTGTTCGCAACCAGCCCCCGCGCGTGCGCTCATTTGTGTGGCCAGTGGCGAACCGGGCAAGGAGGATGTGCTCTTTACGGGCCGGTTGGTACGCCATTTGGGTGCCGAAGCAAAGTTACTTTCTGTGCTTTCCGAGGGCGAGGATACGCCAGAAACGAAAGAGCGTGTCTATCGTTTCCTGGCCAGCGGCGTCCAAAGTTTGGAGCTGTTGGGGGTAGCGGCCAAGAAGACAGTGCGTGTTGGTCGGGCGCGCGATGAGATCCTCAGCGAAATGCAGGCCGGCCAACACGATCTATTGGTGCTGGGTGCGCCCTTGCCCGATATCGACGGCAAAATTGTGTTAGACGGACTGGTAGGGCAGTTTGTCCGCACGACTAATAATTGCCCAATCTTGATCGTGCGTTCTTCCCCGCGTGGGAAGGCGAGTGTATTAGGCAACCCCATGCCTGGACGGGTCAAGGCACGCAAGGAAATTGTCTAAGATCTACATACTGGGCGCGGCCGGCAGCCGGGCGGGCCCCCGGGCGGGTGGCCGGGGGCCCCCCCAAAACCCTCAACCCCCGCGGCCA
>JBBRVA010000108.1:0-14008 GCA_038247295.1 Caldilineales bacterium
ATCCGTGTTTTTCACAATCCGTGTTTACAAAAGTAGGTTCTTATAAAGGATCTGTCTCAGAAGGTGCTTCTTCTTCTAGCTCGCTACGTTCGGACAAGTCTAGGCTAAGCGCAGCCGGTGCCGCATATTTCCCATCGAAGCCTAATTTTGTCAGCGCTTTATACGATTGTTTCATGGCCTTGTTGACGGCTTTTAGTTCCGGCCACGGCTCGCCCTTAAATTCGATCTCAACGGTGAATGGACCCTTGTAATCACCCTTTTTTAAGATTTTCAGCAACTTCTTAAAGTTAACCTGGCCTTTGCCAATCGCCGGGAAATCCCACACCCGATAGCCGCCGACCGTATCTTTGAGATGACAATGGACAAGGTAGGGCAAGGCATAAGGCAGATCCGCCTCGGCTTCTACTCCCCCCCAAAACTCACAGTTTGCCGTATCATAATTAATGCGCACGTTGGGCCGGTCAATCTTTTCAATCACCGGCGCGGCCAGTTGGCCCGTGCCGGTGATGATCCCATGAATTTCAAGCCCAATCGCAACGTCGCGTACGGCGGCATAATCGGCCAGTTCATGGATATTGACCATAAAACCGGCTTCGTCTTCCTCTTCGCTGTAGTGGCCACCAATCGCCGTATTCATGATTTCAATGCCCATCCGCGCACACAAATCAATTGCCTTTTTGCCATCTTCCAAACCCGGCTTCGTCGTCAGATCGGAATGACCGCTCAGACTGATCGGAATCAGGTTGAGTTTGTGTAACATGCGGTGGATATTGCCCAGCATTTTGTCGTCGGCCGCTAGCGGCACATGCTCGGTCCAGCCGCGCACGGCACTAAGCTCCACATAGTGGAAACCAGCCGCGGCAATGCCTTCGAGCGCTTCTTCCAAACTATAGGTGTGGTAGCTGTTGGTGTGGCCGCCCAGGCGGTTGTGCATCCTCATAAATAAAGCTCCTTATGTGTTGCGACTTACAATATTAAGCAGAATTCGCATCATGGATCAAGAAACGGGTTACGGATGATCATGCCTTCTATCACTCGGCCATGCTGCATATCTTCACTAACCAGTATCTGACAGCGAGTTTCTAGTCCGGCTGTCACAACTAACGCATCATAGAAAGCAAACCCTGTC
Organism: Caldilineales bacterium; assembly: GCA_038247295.1. Lineage (GTDB taxonomy): Bacteria > Chloroflexota > Anaerolineae > Caldilineales > Caldilineaceae > JAPLGZ01. The sequence continues at coordinate 1,130 of JBBRVA010000108.1, forward strand.
TGCTGCTGGACTAACAAGGCGTGATCATAGAAGGCTGTTGAGGGATAGTGCTGACAAAGTGGCGTCAACACGATTTTCAAATATTCTCGACTTTGTGCAGTCGTCATCGGCTGTGCAAACCTGCGTAGGGCGACGTTTAGAAATTCTTGCACAATCTGCGTACTGATAACGCCGCGCTGCGTACGCAAAGCCAACTCAATCCACTGCCTGGCGATCTGCTGCTTGGCCGGGGCCGATGCATCGAAAGAGTAAACAAATAGGTTAGTGTCGAGGAAGAAAAGACCAGATCGATCAGCGGTGCTCATTCATTTCCTCACGGCTAAAGCGCTGCCCGGCCGCAACCTGCTCAAACCGCTGCATTAATTCACCATACTGAATTGCAGCGGCAGGTTGGGCTACATAGTGCTCCAACCATGCACGAAACAAATCATTGAGCGTCGTGTTTTCTGCGGTTGCGCGTCGGCGCGCTTGCTGAATGAGAGCTTCCTCGGCAGAAAGCGTAATATTTTTGTTCATACTAAAACAGTGTACACTAAAATAGTGCATACGTCAAACTCTTAGCGCATACTCTTGCCAAAGGCGGCGGCTTCACTGTAATGGTGACCGCTGAGGCTGATCGGGATCAGGTTGAGCTTATACAACATACAGGATCGACAGAGCTATATTTTAACTAATATCGCCTTGCCCAGTCTAAATTTCGTCCAATCAAGAGTTCTGTCATCTCAGCATGGTGGGTATTCTTCATAGCGACAGTGCATGTATCAAAACCATGCTTGTCGGCAAGTTTGCGTATTTCTTCAGCATTATCGTAGGTCATCAGGAAATCACCCGCCAAGTTGCCAGCAATAGCAAAAAGATCTTCATGATCAAGTTCCGAATGGGTATAAAGGCGACTGCCAGCACGTTTGCCACCTGCGGTATAAGGTGGATCAATAAAAAAAACAGCATCCTGACGATGTACATTCTCACGCAGTACAGCTAGTCCGTCGCCTTGAAGAAAACGAATTTGCTCCCGAAAATGGATAATATCTTCTATCCTCTGCTTTAATGTTTGAGGATACCACCGCGACTTCAATCCCTTGCCAGCTTCACCCTGTTTGACTTTTCCAGCTCCGTGAGCAAGGATACCACCGCGATTAACACGGTTCTTCAGAATTGTTTGAAATGCTACTTCGGGTATTGTAGGCGCAGATTCGGAAAGTACGGCAGTAACGGACTCTAGGGTGAGATCAAACGTAGCAATTCGCTCAGCTAGCCACATGGCATCGCCATTAATTAATGTATGCCATACAGCCGCTACTTGCGGATCAAGCTCTACCATAGTGACATGCTCAGCTAGACGCTCAAAGGCCACGGTCAAGCTAACAATCCCTCCACCAGCGAATGGCTCAATGAATTCATGTGGCTGTTTAGCAGAGATGGCTAACCATTTTCGTATACGCGGAATCAACCATGTTTTGCCACCAGGGTAACGAAACGGGCTACGCTGAGGTACTGCGGCCACATTTACAATATATCCGGGATGTGGATCGTCCCAGAAAGATAATTGCTCTTTCAGTTGTTTACTCTGCACTCGTATCGTCCTCAGCAAAGATATCAATCAATGAAGTAGTGTCAGAAACAAGGGTAGCACCAGCCTGCTTCTCGTTTAGTTTTCGTTGCAACACACGAAGAAAATCCGTTTCTTCTCCTGATTCAGCAGTCGTTATCCTTTGAAGAGCAGTCGTGAACTGTGTGTAGATAGTCTGTGTACAGGTTAACTGATAGCGGTTTGATTGCTCATTTAGTTGGAGGTCATAGATAAGCCAGGCAACATCTGCTTGAGATGCTGAAACCTGAGGGAGCGTTGGCAGTCCCGCAAAAAAGCCACTGTCCATTGCAACAGCCATCTTTCTATTCCATGAATGTAAAATACCACCCTTATACATGAGTTGGGGCGCTAGTCTTTTGCGTGAGGAAGAGAGAAAATCTGCACGCGGGAAATCGCGTGCAGCAGACCAATCCATCGTCGTGTGACTTGCTGGGTTTTGCATATAATAGGCAAATGGCTTGCGAACGTTACCTGAGATGTAGACAGCCTGTACCTCTAGCGCGCCAAAATCTAAGACTTGACCTTCATCATCATAAGCGACCAGAACAACGTCAATATTGCCAGCTGATTTACCATACCGATCATTAAGTCGAACTTCTGTGAGGGACGTCCATTTTGTCCCTTTTGGAAAAAAGAAAGCGGCTGCATCGGTAACAATTAACCAATCTTGGCGAAAACGAACCGGACAAGTTATGGCTACACTATCACCATTATAAATGCTACACACACCCAAAGGATCATTGGCCTTATCCTTGGTGCAAGATGGCACTTTGTTGTTAAATGGACAGAGTTGATGCTGTCGATAACGTTCTGCTTCACTCGACAGATCGTTAATACGGAAACCAAAAACCTCGGCCATAGGCTGATTTGGCAAAGTTGTCGCTCCTGATTAAATCACAAATTACCTATATTTACAGCGCTATAGCTCATACCTTAGCGCATACTCTTGCCCACATCTGCCCCGCTGGCCACGCGTTTGCGCTTGCCAAAGGCGGCGGCTTCGCTGTAGGGGTGAACCACCACGTTGCGGCCGATCACCACATCTTCAGGGATGATGGAGCCCTTGCCCACCATCGTCAAGCCAGTATTGATCTGTTCCGGCATCGCTTTGTTGGGCGTGTTGTCATCGCCGTGGCCCACTTTGGCTCCTTTCTCGACGCGCACGCGCTTGTCGATAATGCAACGTTCTACGACCGCGCCCGCCTCAATCACGGCGTCGTTGAAGATGATGCTGTCGCGCACCACTGCGCCTTCGGCCACATAAACGCCAGGCGAGAGCACACTGCGCTCGACCACACCCTCCACCCGGCAACCATTCGACAGCAGCGTACTAATGGTCTGTGCATTCGGTCCAATTTTACAGGGTGCGCGCTCTTCACTGCGCGTATGCACCACCCATTCCGGGTCGTACAAGTCCAAGGCCGGATTTTCGGCGAGTAAACTCATATTCGCTTCCCAATAGGCTTGCACGGTGCCCACATCCGCCCAATAGCCAGGAAACGTATAGGCATAGACGGCATGCTGTCCGCCTAACATTGCTGGTAAAACGTGTTTGCCAAAATCAATATGGTCACTGTTCATCAGCACATCGACCAGCACATCTTTGCGGAAGATATAAATGCCCATCGAGGCCAACGTTTCACGCGTGCGGCGGGGCTTTTCGCGAAAATCGACCAAACGATCGTCGGCGGCGACGGAAACGATGCCGTAGCGGTGGGTGTCATGCAAATTGACGCGGCGCACTGCGACCGTCAGATCGGCGTTGTTTTGGATGTGCTGGCGCAACATAGGCCGATAATCCATCAAATAAATATGATCACCAGCCAGCACGATCACGTGTTCTTCACTCTGCTGTTGGACAAAGTCAAGATTACGGCGCACCGCATCCGCCGTGCCCAATTGCCAATCACCATAGGGCCCGCCCCGGTAGGGCTGAAGCAGCCGCACCCCACCGCTGGCGCGATCCAGATCCCACGGTTTGCCAATGCCGATGTGGTCATTCAGGCTGCGCGGGCGGTATTGGGTGAGCACGGCAACATTGTAAATTTCACTGTTGACGCAATTGCTCAAGGGAAAATCGATCAGGCGGAATTTGCCGCCAAAGGGTGTCGCCGGCTCGGCGCGCGTTTCGGTCAAAATGCTTAAACTCTCGCTGGAACCACCGGCCATAATCATGGCGAATGCACGGGTCATGGGTATACCTCATGTATGATTTACGATTTGGGATTTACGATTTACGATTTTTGATTTACGAGCGATCACGTTGGCGATATAGCTTCGTAAATCAAAAATCGTAAATCGTAAATCAAACTGTCTTACCGTCGGCCACGATCTTGTCGGCCGGGAAATCGGGTTCATCGCAACCACTGTTGATCAGCACATTGCGACCAATATGCGCGCCATCTGGCACACGCGCATTTTTACCGATCACAGTGATGCCGTGGGTTAGCTTATCTGGCATCTGCTCGTTGGCGATTTTTTCGTCGCCTTCCCCCACAATTGCGCCGGCGCCGATTACCACTTGCTTATCGATGATCACTTTATCCACCAGTGCGCCCGGCCCGATCCAGGTGTCATTCATGATCACACTATCTTTGACCATGGCGCCGGGGCTGACATAGACGCCTGGGCTCAGCACACTGTTGGTCACGATGCCACGGATAACACAGCCATTCGAGATCAAGCTATTGCTCACTTTGGCCTGCGGCCCGAGCTTGGCCGCCGGTCGTTCCTCCGACCGGGTGTGAACCGGCCAGTTATCGGTATAAAGGTCAAGCGCCGGGTTGGGCTGCACCAGCGCCAGATTGGTTGACCAATAGGAATCGATCGTGCCAACATCCACCCAGTAACCTTCAAATTTATAGGCGAAGACGCGATCGCCGGCATTGATCATGGCCGGGATCACATGGCTACCAAAGTCGCTGCGCGGGTTATCGGGTCCACCGTCACTCAGCCGCTTCTCTAACATATGGGCGCTAAAAACGTAAATGCCCATCGAGGCCAGGTTACCTTTGTCACGATCCTTGGGTTTCTCGTAAAACTGGACAATCCGCAGATCGTTGTCCACCTGCATAATGCCAAAGCGATGCGTCTCTTCCAAAGGCACCGGCATCACACCGATGGTTAGATCCGCACCTTGGGCTACATGGTAGTCGATCATGGGGCCGTAATCCATCTTGTAGATATGATCGCCAGAAAGTAGCACCACCGTGTCGGCGCGATTTTCCTGGATGAAGTTCATATTCTGATAGATGGCATCCGCCGTGCCGGCATACCATTGTTGTCCGGTGCGCCCCGTATAGGGGTGAAGCAGGCGCACCCCACCGCGGCTGCGGTCGAGATCCCACGGCTTGCCGATGCCGATATGTTCGTTCAGGCTGTGAGGACGGTATTGGGTTAACACGCCAACGGTATAGATCCCGCTGTTAACACAATTACTAATCGTAAAATCGATAATGCGAAACTTGCCAGCAAAGGGGACCGCTGGTTTGGCACGTTCTTCAGATAGCACGGTGAGACGGGTGCCTGCGCCCCCCGCTAAGATCATAGCGACAGTTTTATTGGAAGTCATGGCTGCTCTCACAAGGATGGTTGATGGACAGCGCTGAGAAGTTGATGGGCAGGGTAGTGGGTGATGGGTGCTACCGATACCGGTCTTAATAGTAATCCATATTCGCAAAATCTTCAAGCAGTCCGCATGAGATTTTACAAATCGTGTACAAATTGACTTTCACTCATCGGTACAAAGTGGGCAAACACATTGTTTTACAAGCAAAAACACCGCTTTGCCCACTTTGCCCAACTGAGCCATTGACTTTTTGTTTATCATAGACAGACAATTTTTGAAATTAACCTTAAAATTGGTATAATTAGCGTTTGCTATCTACGATGCATTTCCAAGGCATGTTGTCTTTTTTTAATTTTATGTATATGAACCCATAGGAGGAAAGTGTGCTGCAACGTCCAACCCAAACAGCAACTTTCTGGCGAGACCAGTTTGAGATTACTAGTGATGATCTAGAATTCCTCTATAATCTATTGCTCGACGCGCAAATCCCCAAAAAGCTGTCGGAGCTTGCCCTGGCTCTGGTCCAGGAATATATTCGTAGTGAAAATACAAAAATTGCCAGTGAGTTGTCCAAAGGCGCCGTCTACCTGCCCAAACAACAATATACGGTTGGCCAAAAAGTTGTTTTTCCTGCTCTTGATTTTGCCCTCGGTGAAGTTGTCAATGTCCGCGATGGTCAAAACCCTGAATATGGTCAGTTTGAAGTGATCCAAGTAAAGTTTCCCGAACGGCAGCGCGAATTTGCCGCCAATTTGCAACAAGCGCACCGTCTGAATCAGGGCAATGGCAACTACAGCGCCAACGACGAAACCCTCTTATCGGCGACTGAGATTTATTCACTCTATCGGGCGGAAATTGACGAAAGTCTGCTTTACGCGCTCGAAGAAGGCGAACGCAGCAAAGCCTTTGTCGAAGTTGATGCTCACTGGCTCTTGGCCGATATGCTGGCCGAAATTCACGTTGGCTATTTGAACATCGCAGAAGCGATGATTGAAATGCATGCCAAGCCCATAAAAACCGAACAGTTGCTGGCCGAAATGGATTTGGATGAGCATATTAGCCTGGCCATGCGGGTGATCAGCCTCAACCATGCCATGGGCAGCGATCCACGCTTTGACCGCGTTGGCGGCAGTGGTGAAAATCTCTGGTTCCTCAAACGATTGGAACCGGCTGAGATGATTAACACGCCAGCGCTCTTGAAGTATACATCGATTCCGTATAACCGCTCGTTGCTCAGCGTCGAATTGCTGCAGATCGAATGGGAATTGGATGATGAATGGGGCGAAAGCGGCTTAAGCACCGAGATTCCCCGCATTGTGCCAACGACATCAATCACGCTCACCTACCCGCACCGGCGCTATGGCACGATCCCCATTAATGGGCGCACGGTCAACTTCTTTCCGACCGGGCAGAAGGGCAAGTCGACAGTTACGCTAGTCGATGGCCGTTGGGGTACACGCTGTACGGGCTGGGTGGCTCACGAAGGCCGTTATGTCTCCGGCTTAGCCAAATGGATGGAAGATCATGCGCTGCCCGTTGGCGCGCAGATTACGCTGGAGCGTACGCCCAAAGCCAACGAAGTGATTATGGACTATCGCACGCGCCGGCCCAAACGCGAATGGTCACGCATTGGCACGGCCGATTTGGCGGCCAAACAATTGCGTTTCGAGATGAACAAGGTTCAGATCGCATGCGAGTATGACGAGTATCTGATTGTAGCCGAGAATGAGACGAGCGCGATCGATGAGCTGCGCGATCAGCTAGCCCGCGACGGCGTGACTATCTTCCAGATTGTCGAACAGGTCGTGCCGGAGCTGACCAAGCTCAACCCGAATGGCACCGTACATGCCAAAAGCGTCTACAGCGCAGTCAATATGTTGCGCCGTTGCCCGCCTGGTCCTATTTTCTATGCTCTGCTCACCAATCGGAAATTTCGTGATGTCGGAGGCGGCTTCTTCGCCCTGGCGTAACAGCGGTGAGCAGTCATCAGTGAATAAGACAGTGTCGCAGAAGTCAGTAGGACAGTAGGACAGTAAAACAGTATCCACTGACTCACTGTCCTACTGTCTAGCTTTACGCCCAAATGGACTATTTATCACTGCTTACTGCTGTTACGCCCACATTCGGGTTACAAATTGATGGAGACTGATTGATTATGAGCCAAACACTTTTACGGCATAAACTGGCCCGCTTCCGGCCAACCACCGATACCAAGTTTCACATTGATTACGATTGGTGGGAAAAAAGCGGCAAGAATTTCCGACTTTATCTGCGCGATCAATTGTGTGATGAATGTCGAGAACGCTTTAGCAACCATCAGAATACCGAAAATGTGGACTGGGTAGACCCAGACACGGGTGAAGTGCATCGCACCGATGCGTTGCGTGAATGTCTACGCACGCGTTGTGCCAACGATCCAGATTATATTAATGAACGGCTGTCGCTGGTCTCGGCTTGTTTTCGTGTCTTTTTGGCGAATAATAATCAGCCGCTCTCTCCCAATGAACTCCACCAGTTGCTGCCCTGGGCTTCGTCAGAAACTGTTCTGCGTACCTTGAGCAGCGGCCAGGTTTATTTAGGCTTGCGCCCGATTTAACAATTATGCATTTGCGTTGAAGAATTTATAAAAAGGCAATCAGGCTTTAAGGCCGATTGCCTTTTTTTATTGCGCAGCGCATGTTTCTGCAATCAAGGCACACGTCTGATCAGGCGCCGGTGGTGGCCCGATTTGTACCTGGCCGACGACCAGTTCATTGCCAATCACGTTGCCATTACTATCGATCAAGTCGGCGCGCTGGCCGGTTACGGGATCGTAAAGGCCAATCACGATAGTCATTGTTTGACCAGGCTCCAAGTCATGGGGTAATTGTAATGGACGTAAATCATGGATGAGGCCACGCCCAGCCAGCGCAACGGTAGCACGATACGGGATAAAGAAGCGTGGCGGGCCATCACTTTGGACAAGATTTTTATCCTGCTGACGCGCGTGAACAAAAACGCGATATCCTTCTGGCCACACACTTGCTTCGCTCCATTGTAGCCACACCTGTACCCAACCACCAGGCCATGCCGTAGCCGGACTCAGCCAGGCGCGCAAGCGGAGCGTTGTCGAATTGTCTAGCCCAGCTACCCGGAGCCGCCCCACCGTGCTTGCGGACAGATTAGCGACTTGCAACGCGACAGGATCATCGGTTAGCAAGGATTGCAACTGCCCCTGATGGTCACGTTGATAGGCCGCAGCCAACCAATCACGACCGTCGTCACTGACGATTGCCGTTTTCTCAATTGCGTCGGCATTACTACTATCGATAATGACACCCCATGTCGCAGGCAATGCCAATGGTGCGGTGGTGATCCGCACAACCTCCCCAACCTGCCAATGCGCGGGCGGATACCAGACCAGCGCTGGCGGCGTCGTTTGGCTATACGAATCAAGTAACTGGCCATCTGGGGTTACAATTTCTAGGCGAGGTGCGCCCAGCGCGGGATCGAAGGATGGGCCAACAAGCCACTGCGTCACAACTTTGGTCTGTCGCCAACGTAGCCAATCCTCGACCTGAACATCAACCAGTTGCAAAGGCAATTCAGTTTGGAGGGTGCGACTCAACGCTCGATTGCGGGCAAAGTCATAAAACGCATCAGGAATCTGCGTAGCTGACGCACCCTTTTTGAGCAACAGAAAGCCATCCGCGGCATCTACCACACCCCACCCACCGGCTAACATCTCTTCCACACGCGCCTTGAGATCACCAGGCGCCATATCCGTATTTGTCGTCACATCCAACAGCGCCCAATCGGCTTGCCCAGGCTCGGCCAGACCAATCGGGAATTGATAGACATAGCGTCGATGGCTAACATGCGGATGCACTGCCGCCGTTGCGGTGACGGCGGCATCGGCGGGAAGTTGGACAATAAAACGGTTGAGCAAGCGATGGTGGGCCGTGATCGGGGTTGGATCGTAGCGTGCGGCCAGCGGTCCGCGGCCAGCGTCTAAATAACGCCCCATGGCCCAGGCGACGATCCAAATGCCAAGCAGCGCAGCCAACATTGGCCGCAGGGTTGTGCGCGAGTTGCGCAAGAGCGCCACCAATGCCATTGTGCCAGCCCCGGCCGCTGGCATGTGCTGGAAACTTGGTGAACTGCCCGCCGCGCGGCGGCCGATCCAACGCCACAGCCGCCCCAAGCCATAGGCGGCGCCGACGGCAAAGTAGGGAACGAGCGGTGCGCTGTAATGAAATTCACCATAATATTGCGCCGGATAGGCGCTGAGCAAGTTCGCCAGCAGCACCGGCAAAGCCAACAAAATAATCTCTGGCGCCAGCAAGGTTAGAAAGCCAAACGGCGCCAGCAAACCCAGTAGGTAATCAACACGCGCCGGCTCAGTTGCAATCCGCCAGACTAAGCCCGGTTGTGTAAAGAAGCTCTTAAAGATGTCAACCGGCGAATCGCCCAACGCGCCATAGCGCTCGAAATAGATGCTGTCTGCCCCTTGATAAACGATCTGCGCATGGGCCGGCACAATCACAAAGGTCGCGATGTAGAACCAGGCGAGAGAAAGGAGGAAGACAAGCAGACAAGATGACAAGATGACAAGATGACGGCGAGAGATAAAGGCGCGTTGAGCTGGCTCATTGCGTATTGCGTATTGCGTAAATTTCCACAGCGCCCAGACGCCCAGGCCAGCGGCCAACAAGGCGGTTTCCTCTTTGACCAGCGCGACAAGCAAGGTGGCGATGATGAATTGCACCAGACGACGCGTTTCAATGGCCCAGAAGGACCAAAGCACGAGGGGGACGACTAGGGGCGCGGCATGAAATTCAGTCAGGACGGCAGATTGAAGGTGCGGTGTGAGCAAATAGGCCAGCGCCAATGCTAACGCCAGCGGCCGTGTCATCTGACGTAGCGGCTCGATATGCCAGATCTGCGCCCGTTCGGTGGACGAGAGCAATTGATCCAGGCGCAACAAGGCCAATTCGTAGAGCGGCCAGGCCCCCAGCGCGATGACAAATACCTGCAACAGGAGCAGGGCCCGCACATCATTCCAGAGCCAGAGGATCGGGCTGACCAGGGCTAGAATCGGCTCGACGTGGTCGGTGAGGCGGGTGGCAATGAAGCCATTGTCGGTCATCTCGACAAAGCGGCCGCGGCTACTGTTCCAGACGGCCTGGCCAATTTGGCCTAAATCTGCCTTGTGGGTGCGCATCCCTAGGTGCTGGTCGAAGGCAAGCCGGGTAAATAACCCCGTGTAGAGCAGAATCGCGCCGAAGAGCAGCAGGCGGTAGCCATCAAACCCACTCGTGCGCGGGGTGGATTGCAATTTGCGAGTAGCCATCAAAGTTTCACGAATCGGTCACAGCCGTCTGAATCGTCTCGGCGATGTGCTGCACATCGGCGGCACTGAGCAAAGGGTGCAGCGGCAAAGAGAGAATCTCTTGCGCCACGCGTTCAGTCGTGGCTAGATTGTGCCAGATGGCGCGATTATTTTGATAGGCCGGCTGTTGGTGCACTGGCACGGGGTAATGAATGGCAGTGCCAATGCCGGCCGCTTGCAACGTGGCGCGTAACCGTTCGCGCTGGGCGGTGCGCACAACATATAAATGATAGACATGTTCGCAACCTGGTTGTTCAACTGGTTTGATCAGTTCAGCGGGTAGCGATTCCGCATACCAGCCCGCCAGGGTGCGCCGAGTCGCATTCCATGCGTCCAAGTGGTGCAGTTTGACGCGCAAGATCGCCGCTTGCAATTCGTCCAGACGGCTATTCATGCCCTGTTCTTGTGATACGTAACGCGCGTGGGGCGTCCAGCCATATTCGCGCAGACCACGTACGCGCTCGATCAGTGCTGGCTCGCGGCTGACCACTGCGCCCCCATCGCCCAGTGCGCCCAGGTTTTTAGTCGGGTAAAAGGAAAAGCAGCTCAGATCGCCCAGCGTGCCGACCCTGCGGCCATGATAGCGGGCGCCGTGCGCCTGGGCACAATCCTCGATCACGCGCAGTCCCGCAATCCTGGCAGTTGCCAGGATTGCGTCTAGAGCCGCCGGATGACCATAAATATGAACAGGAATAATCGCCTTAGTACGCGGCGTAATCGCCGCCTCTAGCGCCTGCGGCGACATAGTATAGGTAAGCGGATCGATATCGACAAAGACCGGCGTGGCGCCGGTAAGCGAAATAGCCGCCGCTGTGGCCACCGCTGTATGCGCCACGGTGATCACCTCATCGCCCGGGCCGACATCACAGGCCCACAGTGCGAGTTGCAGCGCGTCAGTACCGGAGTTGACGCCAACACAAGCGATTTTCGATGGCGAATCATCTCCACGGGTCGCGGACGGCTCGACGCCAGCCAGATAATCACTAAATTCCTGCTCGAAGGCGGCAACCTCTTGGCCGAGGATATACCAACCGCTGTCGAGGGTGCGGGCGACGGCCGCATCAATTTCGGCCTTAATGGATAAATATTGACCATGCAGCGCGTTAAATGGAATTGGTGTTGGTTGGGACATTAGAAGCCAGGTTCCCAAATATCAGTCAAGTCTAGTCCAAAATCAGGCAATACTGGATCACCATTCACGTAACCAGGCGATGGCAAATGTTCGGGTTCCTGGCCAGGGCGATATACGTAGACGCTGTGGGTGTCTGGTTCAATTAACCAGCCGAGTTGAGCACCGTTGTCAATATATTCTTGCAACTTACCTTGCAGCCCCTCTAGCGTATCAGACGGCGATTGCAATTCAATCACAAAATCAGGGCAGAGGGGTAGAAATTTCCGCTTCTGTTCCGGCGTCAAACCTGTCAAGCGATTGCGGAGCACCCAGGCGGCATCTGGAGAACGCATTGCGCCGTTGGGTAAATTGAACCCGGTTGACGAATCGAAGGCGACGCCACTTTTATCTCTTTTTGCCCATAAGCCGAGCGCCATACTAATCGTTAAATTACGGTTTCCCGTTTCACCTCCGGCTGGCGGCATAACTAACACTTCTCCTGTGGCGGCGCGTTCGATGCGTACAGCTTGGTTGATCTGACAGAATTCAAAAAATTGGTCGTCGTCTAGTTGGAGTACCGGTTCAAATTTTAGAATGATGGGCAAAGACGCGCGGGCGGCCACCGCAAATTCCGGTGCTGTCACCTTTGCCTGGACCGCTTCAGCTTGTAGCATCATTTTGCTCCTTCCTCCCAGTAATGCTGCCGGTGTTGCCGGTAATAGGCGATGGTTTGGGCCAGACCGTCCTGCAAAGTGGTCGTGGGTCGCCAGCCCAGTGCTGCGTCTATTTTAGCATAACTCGAATAAACATCGCCGATGTCGATCCGTTTGCGCGCTTCTGGCCAGGGCACCAGGCGGACACTACCCTGGCCGGCAATTGTCACCAACATCTGCGTCAAGTCGAGCAGACTAACTGGCGCCAGACCGCCCAAGTTGTAGACCTGGCCATTCGTTTCATCCGTAGCGCCGGCGCGCAAAAAGGCGTCAACCACATCATCGACATAGGTGAGATCGCGCAGTTGCTGGCCATCACCATACAGTTGAATCTCCTGACCTTCCACAATCAAGCGCATAAACCAGCCGATAAAGCCTTGCCGATTGTGTTTCATCAGTTGGCGCGGGCCGTAGGTGTTGGTGAGACGCAACGAAGTCGTGCGCAAGCCATAGGCGTTATAATAGACAATGTGATACCACTCGCCCGCCAGTTTGTTAACGCCATTGACATCAGTCGGGTGCTGC
>JBBRVA010000109.1:0-14003 GCA_038247295.1 Caldilineales bacterium
CCTTTTCTTGCCCTGGCCGCGGCCAAAGCTAGGGCAGGCGCTCGACGAGCAGAGTTGGCCTATCCACCTGCGCACGCGTTATACACCCGCATTGGCCGCGGCTAGCCCGCCCGAATTTTGCGCGGTGCTGCAACAGCCAGTAGCGAGCGTAACACCGATACCGGCCACACCTGTCACCCTGTTTTATGGTCGCGAGGTGATCGTGAAGTAGCGAGAATTCCTTTCGGGAAGGGTTGATCCGACAACATCATACTCGGCATAAGCTTCCCGGAAGATGGTTTGCGCGAGTAACTCCTTTCGGGAAGGGTTGTTCGCCGATCCAGTGGCGTTGAAGCAAGCTTCCCGGAAGGGGTCTCCGGTGATTGGCGGTCTGCCACCTTCCGGGAAGATTATTTCGTTTAGTGCCTGGTCGGGCATAAGCTTCCCGGAAGGGGTCTCCGTCGATTGGTGGTCTGCTGCCTTGCGGGAAGGCTTCCCGCAAGGTGATACCGTGTAAAATAGCTTTGTCAAGAGGAGGAAGGCAATGCCCGAATATTTAGCCCCAGGGGTCTACGTCGAAGAGACCTCGTTCCGTTCCAAATCGATTGAAGGGGTAAGCACAACAACAACCGGTTTGATTGGACCGGCGCGCTATGGGCCCGTAACCGAAACACCAGACATCCTCACCAGTTTGGGCGAGTTTGAACGGGTTTACGGGGGTGGTGAGCAGTTGGAGTTTAAAGCCAACGTGCGCTTAGACAACTACCTCTGGCATGGTGTGCGTGCGTTCTTTAGCGAAGGCGGCAAGCGGCTCTATGTGGCGCGTGTTTTCCGCCAAATCGATGATAAAGAATATGTCGCCCCGGCAGAACAAGACGATGCAGTCGCTGGCAAAGATGGCAGTAATTACCGCGATGGTCATGCGCGCACGATTTTTGGCGGCGCGGGGGGGGTAAGCTTCCGCGCACGCTTTCCCGGTGCAGCAGGCAATGTTCGCCTTCAGTTAGCACTGCGACTTGGCAGCAAGTTTCCCCGCACCGCAGCGGCAGAAATCGAATCTGGTGCGGTGCATGGTGATCTGGTTTATGTGCAAAAAAGGACGGCTGGCGCGACGCCGGTCAATGTTGCCACTTTGCTAACCGAGCTAACTGGCGCCAATGGTGCTGTCAGCCAAGCCACAACCGTGTCGGGGTTTGTCAACAATTTTGTGGATGAAGCCATTCAAAACAGCACCGACGCTGCCAACAAAGCTGCCGCTGCGGGGTTAGAAGTTAACCTACGCGCGGCAATTTTTCAAACCAAACAAGCGGCAGGAGAGTTGGCAAGCGCCGATAGTGATCGTGCCAAAGCCGAGCAGATCATTGCCGATGCAAATGCCAGTGCAGTCGACAAAGCTAAAGCCGCGCAAGCGCTCATTGTGGCAAAAAGTGCGATCATTGAGAACGCAACCAGCGCGGTATCGACCGCGCGCACCATGGTAACTTTAACTAAATTGGCGCTCAAAAGCGTGCGTTCAGCTGACCAGGCGGAGACGAATACTGCAGCACAAAACGCTGACACCAAGCTGGCTGCCGCTGTGGTTGCAGCTGGCAGCACGGTCATTAAGGGATCGTTTTTGCTGGTCACAGTAGCCAACAACACCATCAGCCTAGTCAACGACAGCAACCAGCCAGTCATACTTACAGTGGACGATGATGTGCGCAGTGTCGCGCTACGGCTTGAGCTGCTTCCAGCGGGCAGCGACATCGTGACACAGGTCTGGGATAATGTGGCGCTTGACCCGCAAAAAATGCGTAATGGTGTGCTGGACAACCTCTTTTCATTTTTTACGCTAGCGCCCGCCAACCAAGACCTTGCCCGCACGTTGCCGATTGTTGTACGCAAAGGCACTAATGTCACCAACGGCCTACAGGCATTGGTAATATTTTTTGATGTTGGTGCAATGATTGCCCAGCTTGGTGAAGCGATCCGCCAACAAAAGCAGCCAGAATTTATTGCTACAATCACCCTCACCGGGGGTAGTGACGGCCTGCGGCCCGGGGTTGGTGAGTACGAAGGCAAAGCTAATCCCGATGATGCTTTCAAAACCGGGTTAAAACAATTCGAGGACATCGAGGATATTTCGATTGTGGCGGCACCCGGCGCGACATATAGGTACCAAAGTGACTTCCATGATAATGCGATTGCCATTATGAGCCAGCTGATCAACCATGCCCGGACAATGCGCTATCGCATTGCTGTGCTCGACAGCGGCGATGCGTTGAGTATTTCTGCCGTGCGCGAATTGCGGGCGCGTTTCGATTCGACCTATGGCGCGTTTTATTATCCCTGGGTGCGCATCATCGACCCGATCACGCGCCAGGAGATCAATTTGCCCCCCAGCGGCTTTGTCGCTGGCATCTACGCGCGCAACGACATCAATCGTGCGGTCTGGAAAGCGCCAGCCAACGAGGTGGTCAATCTTGCGCTGGGTTTTGAGAAGACGATCAACAAAGCGCAGCAGGATGTGCTCAACCCCGAGGGCATTAACTGTTTTCGCTTCTTCGAGGGGCGCGGCATGTTGCTGTGGGGGGCACGTACGATCAGTTCCGACCCGGAATGGAAGTATGTCAACCTGCGCCGTTACTTTGCCTACCTGGAACGCTCGATTGATCGCGGCACCCAATGGGCGGTTTTTGAACCCAACGGCGAGGCCCTGTGGGCCAATGTACGCCGCACCATCGAAGATTTTCTGCTCAACGAATGGATGATGGGCGCGTTGCTGGGCGACAAGCCGGAAAAAGCCTATTTCGTCAAGTGTGATCGCACCACCATGACCCAAAACGATCTGGACAACGGGCGGCTGGTCTGCCTGATCGGCGTGGCACCACTGCGCCCCGCCGAGTTTGTCATCTTCCGCATCGGCCAGTGGACCGGCGACCGCAAAGTGTAACGATTATGCCCTTCAATAGAAGGGAGGATTTTTGATTGACGATTGACGCGGATCGGCGCCATCGCGCACGTCTTCTGCGCTGGAAACTTAGCTAGAAGAAGCAACAAGCTTTGTCCCTTGATCGCGTCAATCGTCAATCAAAAATCGTAAATTTAAGGAGGACTTATGGCCGTCTTACGCGACCGCCCGTATGTACAATTTAACTTTCTGGTCGATCTGGGCACGGGCAACACTGATGGCGCCGAGGCCGGTTTTCAAGAATGTAGCGGCATCGGTATGGAAGTTACCGTCTCCGAATACCGCACCGGCAATGCCAAAGAGAACAGTGTGATGAAGATCACAGGCATGAACAAATCGACCGATATTACGCTCAAACGTGGGGTCATTGGCTCGCTCAATCTCTACCAGTGGCTCAACGACATTCGCAATGGCGACCAAAAAGCCTTGCGCACGGTCACGGTGCAATTGCAAAACGAAGATCACACAGCAACGGTGATGACCTGGAAGCTGCTGCGCGCCCGCATTATTAAAGCCACCTTTGGCCCCTTCAACGCCAAAGGCACCGACGTTGCTATGGAAGAGATGGTGTTGGCCTACGAACGGTTGGAGATGGAGTGATGACTTCGATCCGGCGTTGCCTGCCCGGCATCCGTTTTCAAACCCAGCCCGCACCACTCGACGAAGCGCTGCCACGCATGGACATTGCGGTCTTTGTCGGCTTTGCGCTGCAGGGTGAATTGAATCGTCCTACGGTTGTCGAAAGCGTTGATCAGTTTGTGGCTTTCTTCGGTGAGGATGTGCCGTTGGCGTGGGATGCCGAGCGGGGCCAGCTGCTCTACGGCTATCTGGCTGCCGCCGTGCGCGCCTTTTTTCGCAACGGTGGGCGACGGGCCTGGATCATTCGTGTACCAACGCCGGCACCCGATCAATGGCGCGCAGCCCACTTTCTCGACCCGCGCCTGGCCGAGACCAGCGTGGAGCAGTTGCTAACCGAGGCCACCTATCTGCGCTACCTGGGCAGCGATCAGACGCAGCCACTGACAGGCATTCACGCGGCGCTGGAAGTGGAGGAAGCGACGATGATTGCCGTGCCAGATGCCGTGCATGGGGGCTGGCGGCTGGCAGAAACACCCTTGCCCGATCCACCCAAATTGGTGACACAGACCGACCCAACCGACGCCAATCGTGGCGAGTTTCTCAATTGCGCCATTCGGTCGGTAGCCATACCCCGATTAACGTTGGCGGATGAGCCGGCGGAGAAGCGGGTTTTCCTGCGCGATGCCAGCGTCGATCAATCGTTTGCCCTGCGCTGGCAGATGCCGGCAGGCAGTGTCCCGGAAAAAACGGTTGTGTGTTTCGTGTTGCAAGAAGCCACGCACCCCGATTTTAGCGATGCGACGCCAATCTATACAGTTGAAAAACGTGACTATATCGATACACAAATCGAAAAGAAGATTATCTTTGGTCGCAGCCTGGGTGATTATTACTATCGGGTGCGCGCCGAGGTCAACGGCAACCAGAGTGCGTGGTCGCTGGGGTTGGCGGTGCGCATTGCGCCCAAAACGAGTACGGTTGCCAAGCCGAGCGATGATTACGTCAACACCGTGTTGGTGGCCGTCCAGCAAGCACTCTTACGCCTGTGTGCCGCCCGCGCCGATCTCTTGGCCATTCTCGCCCTGCCAGCCCACTATCGGGCAGCAGAGGCGATTGACCACGCCGATAACCAATTGCAGCTGAGCAGTAGCAAGGAGGTCAACGCCGCGTGGCGCAGCTATGGCGCGCTCTACCATCCCTGGCTGATCGGGCATGAGGAGAATCGTCCGGCGGAATTGCGCCGCACGCCACCGGATGGGGCAATCTGCGGCATTTTGGCGCAACGAGCCTTGCAGCGCGGCGGCTGGATCGCCCCCGCCAATCAGCCGCTCCAAGCGGTGATCAGTCTGACGCCCCCGCTTGCGCGCCAACAATGGCTGAGTCTGCAAGCAGCACAGGTCAACCTGATCCGCCAGGAACCACGTGATTTCCTGTGCCTGAGCGCCGATACCTTGAGCAGCGACCCCGATCTGCGCCCGATCAATGTGCGCCGGTTGTTAAGCTTATTGCGGCGGCTGGCCCTGCGCGAAGGGACGCGTTACGTGTTCGAGCCCAATGATGATTCGTTTCGCCGCATGGTGCAGCGCAATTTTGAAGCACTGCTCGAACAGCTTTTTCTGCGGGGCGCCTTTGCCGGCAAGTCGGCCCGCAGCGCCTATCAGGTGGTGACGGAGCGGACGCTCAACCCGCCGGCCAGCGTGGAACAAGGGCGCTTCATCATCGAACTGCGCGTCGCCCCCGTCCAGCCGCTCACCTTTTTGACGGTGCGCTTGGTGCAGACCAATGATCGCTTATTGGTAAATGAGGTAAGGTGAATCATGGCAAACCCTGCCAATGATACGGTGATTCAGCCGTTTACGGCCTTCAACTTTGCGGTTGAGATTGACCTTAGTGAACAGGCCCAAGGCGGGACAAAACTGTGCAACGCCGCTTTCGCCGAATGTGATGGTTTGGAGATGAACATGGAAGTTAAAACGTTGCGCCAAGGGGGCGACAACGGTCGCCAGATCCGCCTGGCTGGGCCGCTGACCTTTGGCACACTCACGCTGAAGCGCGGGCTGACGGCGTCATTTGATCTGTGGGATTGGTTCAACGACACCTTGCTCAACCCCAGTCTGCGCGCCAAAGCAGAGGTGGTACTCTTTGCCGCTGATGGTCAGACAGAACGGGTTCGCTTTCTGCTCAAGCGTTGTTTGCCCATCAAACTCAAGGCCCCGCCGCTCAATGCCAAAGATGGCATGGTGGCGATTGAGGAGATGCAGATTGCCTATGAATCGTTGCAGTTGAAAAAACCGGGGACGTGATATGTCAGAACCAATCCAAGTGGCCAAGGCCGAATTGCGGGCCTTAAAGCCCGATGGTGAAGAGGCCAGCCCACAACATCGGGTCCAGGTGCAATTCAACCCAGAATCGCTCAAGGTGAGCTACGCCAACCAGGTCGCACCACCAGAGACGGGTGGCCAGGGCAAACCAAAGCAAGGTAACGCCACCGACCAAAACTCTACTTCGTCGATCCAATTTGTGGGCAAGGGTACGACCAAGCTGAGCGTTACCTTTTGGTTCGATGTCACGGGCGAGTTGCCAGCGGGCAAGACAACGGTGAGCGATGTGCGCAAGTTGACCGAAGATGTGGCCTTCTTCCTGCGGGCCAAGCCAACCGACAAGGACCCGCAAAAGTCGATCCCGCCCGGTGTGCGCTTTCTCTGGGGCAGCTTCAAGTTTGATGGCGTCATGGAATCCATGGAAGAGTCGCTCGAGTTTTTTAGCCCAGAAGGCAAACCCTTGCGCGCCAGTGTGACGATCAACCTGACCCAGCAAGAGATCCAGTTTGGCTTTAACAACGAGTTTAAAGACTCGCCCGGCAACAACAATCGCCCGGCACCGGGCACACGTCCGCTGACACCGGCACCCGCCAACAGCACATTGCAGGGTATGGCCGATCAACGTGGGGTGGGCAACAACTGGCAGGCGATTGCCCAGGCCAACGGCATTGAAAACCCGCGCCAGTTGACACCAGGACAGTTGATCGATTTCCGGGCAGGACGCCAGTAGGGAGGCAAACATGGCTGTTGTGATCAACGAATTTGAAGTAATGCCCGCCGAGCAAACAAAGCCCGCCGCGGCCAATCCGCCGGTCGCCGGCGCTTCCGAACCGCCGCCCTTGACACCGCAAGAACTGGCGGACCTGGTGCGGCGCCAGTTGGAACGCGTGGCGCGGGTCTGGGCGCATTGAGGGGCGTGACCCCGACAACAAAGGATGGCATTTGATGGCAGAAACCAGCGGTGCTCGCCCCGCACGACCGACACTCAACCTGGCAGGCCAGGACAAAGCCGCGTTGGCCGATGGCTTGCTCCACTTGATGATTAGCGAAGATCTGCACGGGCTTTATGCGTGCGAGGCGCTTTTCAACAATTGGCAGAATGGCGACCATGCCTATTTTGACCGGCGCGTCTTCGACTTTGGCAAGGCCTTCAAGGTCAAACTAGGCGCAGATGCCAACACCACGCTCTTTGCGGGGCGCATTATGGCCCTGGAGGCCGAGTTTCCCGAAGGCGAAGCAGCCCGCCTGCGTGTGCTGGCCGAAGATCGCTTTCAAGACCTGCGCATGACCCGGCGCACACGCACTTTTAGCGATCTGAGCGATGCCGATCTCATGCGCCAGATTGCCGGCGAGCATGGGCTGACCACCGATATCAACCTGAACGGGCCAACCCACAAGGTGCTGGCCCAGGTCAATCAGAGCAATCTAGCCTTTCTGCGCGAACGGGCGCGCGCCATCGACGCCGAACTGTGGATGGACGGCAGCCAATTAATTGCCAAGCAGCACGATGCTCGCCCGCAAACCACGCTCAAGTTGAGCTATGAGGATCAATTGCGCAGCTTTACGGTGCTGGCCGATCTCTCACACCAACGCACAAGCGTCACCGCCAGCGGTTGGGATGTGGCTGGCAAGAAGGCTTTGAAATACGAAGCCACCGACCAGGTGATCCGCAGCGAACTGGGCAATGATGAAAGCGGGGTTGCGATCTTGCAGGCCCAATTGGGGGCGCGCAAAGAGGCTCTGGCCCATACCGTGCCGCTCACCAGCGATGAAGCCCAGGCGGAAGCTGAGGCCTTTTTCAAACTGAATGCGCGGCGCTTTGTGGTGGGGCGTGGCGTCGCCGAAGTAAACACGCAACTGCGCGCCGGCAATCGCGTCGAATTGCTCAACCTGGGCAAACTCTTTAGCGGCATCTATTACCTGTGTGAAGTCCGCCACATCTTTGATGGGCGTGGCTTACGGACAGAATTTACCGCCGAAAGAGCAGGGATTGGAAAAGTTTGATTGACGATTTTTGATTAACGATTTACGAGGTTGTAGGGACGCCATCGTTACTTCTGCTTTCTACACGGCATCGTCGAAAGCAGAAGCAACAACATTGACGAAGCTACCGCGTAAATCGTCAATCAAAAATCGTCAATCCAAGATAGGAATGTTATGTTCACCAAATCACCCGCCGAACTGATGCTCGATGCTCGCCTGCCGATGGGGTTGGGTGGGCACTGGTATGGCGTCTACCCGGCTCTGGTCAGCGACATCAAAGACCCGGACAACCAAGGGCGGGTCAAGATCACGTTGCCCTGGACGCCCGACACCGATGGCGCGCGCTATGAAGCCTGGGCGCGGCTGGCCACGCTAATGGGCGGCAACAACCGGGGTAGTTGGTTTATCCCCGATGTTAACGACGAAGTGTTAGTCGCCTTCGAGGGCGGCAACCCCAAACGGCCTTATGTGGTTGGCTGTCTGTGGAATGGTTCTGATAAACCAGCGGCGACCATGGACGGCGCGGGTAAGAACGATCAAAAAGTGCTGCGCTCGCGCAACGGCGTGAAAGTGACGCTGGACGACCAGAACGGCAAAGAGCAGATGATCCTAGAAACGCCCGGCGGCCAGAAGATCACACTCAAAGATGGGCCGGGCGCAGTCGAAATTGTCGACAGCAACGGCAATTCGATTAAGTTGGAATCCAGTGGCGTCACCGTCGACAGCGCAGGCAAAGTGACGATCAGCGCCAGCCAGGTCGAGGTGACAGCGTGTATGGTCACCGTCAACGCCGGCATGTCCAAGTTTAGCGGTGTGGTCCAGGCCGACACCGTCATCACCAATACCATCATCGCCACCACCTACACACCGGGTGCTGGTAATATCTGGTAGACCGATGAATTTTACTTACACAGGTTACGCCGCGGGAGCG
Organism: Caldilineales bacterium; assembly: GCA_038247295.1. GTDB lineage: Bacteria > Chloroflexota > Anaerolineae > Caldilineales > Caldilineaceae > JAPLGZ01. The sequence goes on from JBBRVA010000109.1 coordinate 8,741, forward strand.
CCGCCATCCCTGGCGGACGTTCGGCGAGCTCAGTCGAGCCGCAGCCGGCAAGGATGCCAGCGCTCCCAAGCGAGCCTGCGTTACTTAATCAACGGGTGAATAGATCCATGGAACCTTTGCTGACAACGCATGTACAGTGGGTAACGGCGTCGCCGTTTTGGACGGGGGCCGCCGCGGCCGCTGATGCCAACGAACGCGCGGCCTTTCGTCAACCTGCGCTTTTACGCTTTGCCACCGACAGCTTTATGCAAGACTTTATGGCCATGCTCGCGTCCAACCCGGCGCAGATCACACAATTGCGCGCGCGCCACGAAACCTGGCGCAAACCGGGCGCCGTCCACGAGCCACCGCCACGTTCACTGATCGAACTGGTGCGCGGGCGCCAAAATGGAAAAGGGTTGATACGACCGGCGGTTACGCGTCCCGCACTGGTCGCGCCGCCGCCGCCGGCGACTGCCCCGCTCAAGCTTTATCAACCGGCGCACCAACGCTATTACCTAGTGGCCGGTTGCTTGGTCTGCCGTGTGCCTGGCCTGCCCGACCGCACGCTAGACATCGGCAATGGCGAGCGCGTCTCTTTTGTCATGCGGCGCCTGCACCCGGCGCAGGCGAACGGCACCGTCGATCCTAGTAACCCGGCCACCTATACGGAGTTTGCCCTGGTCGGGCGCGAAGGCAACGAGCGTTGGCAACTGGTGGTGAGTGGGCGCAATGAACTGCTGCCCGCCGAAGAACAATTGCCGCTCTTCCCGCTCCATTTTGTCGAAACCGACAATCGCACGCGGCGGCTGTGCGCTGGGTTAGTTCCCGTCGGCAGGCGTGAAGCCTATCTCGGCGCGCCCCAAGCGACGGCGGACGGATTGGGCGTGGTTGTACCAGCGGATAGCATAGTCGATGACCCGCGCACGGTCCTCGTGCGCAGCCAGGTGATCGAGCCGTGGAAAAGTTTGATCGACCAGGCCGAACGCGCGCGGGCCAATAATATCAAGCTAGACACACCGATTCCCGATGTACCCGATCCGACACCTACCCAAAAGGAAGGCCAGTTGCAGAGCACGCGCGCCGATCTGCAACTGCTCTCGTGGTACATCCTGCTCGACTTTGCCAAGTATTTGGACGACTATATTTCGAAGGTCTGGAAAGCGCTGACGGGAGAGCACGTCACCTTGACCACGGGCGAAGCGGCCTTGCTCACCGCCTTGCAAACGTCGGCGATCAAGGCAGGGTTAGGGGCAGCCCTCAAGCAGATCGTTACATTTGAAGACGAGCTGGATGGGGCAACCGGCCCCTATCCAGACCCGTTGGGGCAATATAAGTGGCCGACCCTGGCCTTTACCTTGGTCAACCTGGATCAAATAACCGATAGACCCAGCGCCGATCTGGCGCGCGCGCGCGTTGAGGATCTGGCCGACTTGCTCAAGACAGCCTTGCCAAGCGCGGTGACGGCCCCTTTGCCGCCTCTACCGCTGGCCGCCCGCCCGATCATGGCTGGTACCCGCGATCCCTGGTTTGTGATCCGCTTGGTCTTTGAACGCCCGCATTGTGGGCCGCTGCAACCGGTGGTGATGAGCGCGGCCACCGAGCCGTTTCAACTGGCGGGCTTCTTTGACCACGACGCCCCGGCACGCCCGATCCGCATTGCCTTGCCGCTCGACACTACACCAGGCGGTTTGCGCAAATTCGACAAAAACACAGCTTTCATGATCTCCGACATCTTATGCGGCCAGATCGATCGCGTCAAAAACATCTCGTTTGGCGACCTGGTGCTTTCGGTCTTGCCCTGGCCCTTTCACAAGGACCTCGACAAGCCCAAAGAGGGGGCCTGTCCGGAGGGCACCATCTGCTCGCTTTCGATCCCGATCATCACCCTGTGCGCGCTGATCTTGCTGATTATCATCGTGACCTTGCTCGACATTATCTTTCACTGGTTGCCGTTCTTTATTTTCTGTTTCAAGTGGCCAAAGTTCAAGGCGAAAGGCTAGGGCGTGATGGATGCGGGTACACTCTTCGGACGCAGTATCAGCTTTCCACCGCGCCTGGTCGATGGTCGCTTGGCGTGGTCGGTGGGCGAGGCCAATGTGCGCGAATCGATCCAGATTATTTTGCTGACCGAACTGGGCGAACGGCTGCGCTTGCCCACTTTTGGCGGTGGCTTACACGAGTTTCTGTTCGAGCCAAACACGGTGACCACCCACCAATTGATCGCCGACCGGATCACGCAGGCCGTCACGCAATGGGAGCCGCGCGTTGTCATTGAAGCGGTGCTCGTCGAGGCCGACACGCGCGATCCACAGGCCGCCATCGCCACGCTGACCTATAAACTGGTGGCAACACAGGCGCGCGAGCGGGTGCAACTCAATGTCGCAGTCGGCCAGTAAGACAGTGAGTCAGTAAGACAGTGAGTCAGTAAGACAGTAGGGCAGTAAGACAGTAGGCCAGTAAGACGGTCAATGTCATTGAATTAAGACAATCGACCCTACCGTAGGTGCGGTTTTTAACCGCACATTTTTCTCTATACGAGAACGTGCGGTTAAAAACTGCACCTACTGAACAAAAATTCGGGAACACGGCTATGCCATTAACCATTCCTACCCTCGACGACCGCCGTTATCAACAATTGTTGGACGAGGCACTAGCGCGCATTCCGGTGCATACGCCGGAATGGACCAACTTTAACCGCAGCGATCCGGGCGTCACCTTGATCGAGGTCTTCGCGTTTCTAACCGAAACCTTGCTCTATCGCGCCAACCAGATGCCCGAGCGCAACCGGCGTAAGTTTCTGTCGTTGCTCGGTGTGCCGCTGCAACCGGCTTCATCCGCGCGCGGCATTGTCACCTTCCGCAACGAAAAGAGTAACGATAGCGGGCAGTTAGAGACGATTACCTTAAGTAGTGATGTGGAGGTGCGCGCCGGTAACGTGCCCTTTCGCAGCGAACAAGGGCTGGATATTTTGCCCATTGAGGCGACCGTCTATTTTAAACGCCTGCTCGACGCCCAACGCGACCCGCAATTGGCGCAAAAGAAACAATATTATCAGGAACTTTACGCCTCGTATTTCGACCCGACCAACCTGCCGTCGCCCGCTACGCTCCAACTATACGAAACCATCCCCCTGGAGTTACGCGGTGAAACGGGCGGGGTCAACTTGGCGGATACAGTGGACAATGCCCTGTGGATTGCGCTGTTGGTGCGCCCGAATGACAAGAACCAGAACGACCAGAACGGCAGCCTGTATAAAGTCAGCGAGGCTCGCCACGCCATCGCCGGTAAAACCCTTAGCCTGGGTCTGGTGCCGCTGATCGACAACCCGCAGCGCAACCTAACGCCCGGCCAGCGCACCCGTTCGGATGAACAACATTTGCTGGATGTCTATCTGCCCGTCGTTGCGGCCAATGGCGGCTTGGGGACAAATCAACGCCCCAGCTACCGGCGCTTGGAAGCCAGCGCCAGCCAAGATCTGTTGAGTGAGCCCGGCATTGTGCAGATCACCCTGCCCAGCGCCGACGAACTCCAGTTGTGGGATGATCTCGACCCGCTCGAAGCCGGCGTGCGCGAGCTGCCACCAGCCTTGGATGACACCAACAAAGCCGCGCGCGTGATCACCTGGCTGCGTTTGCAGGCCGCGGCTGGGGCACAGGTCAAGCTGTTGTGGGCGGGCATCAACGCCACGCCCGTCACCCAGCGCGCCCAGGTGACGAGTGAATTGTTAGGCGTCGGCACCGGCGAGCCGGATCAAACCTTTAGCCTAGCTCATACACCTGTACTGCCTGCTTCGCTGCGCTTAACGATCATACCCGCTGTCGATAATAAACCCTGGCAGCTGATCGACGATCTATTGGCCGCCGGCCCCGAAGTGCCAAGCCCCGATCTGCGGCTGCCCCCCGGCACAGCCGCCGCGGTGAACGAAGCGGTCAATGTCTTTACCATCGATCCCGAAGCCGGGCTGCTGCGTTTTGGAGACGGGACACGCGGGCGCCGTCCCGCCGCCGGCGCGACCTTGCGCGTCGATTATGCCTACGGGCTGGGGCGGGCGGGCAACGTGGGCGCGGGGGCGATCAGCAGTGGCGCGGCCTTGCCCGATGGCGTGAAGGTCACCAACCCCGTGCGCACCTGGGGCGGGGCGGCGGCGGAGACGATTGACCAAGGCGAAAAGCAGATCACACACTATTTGCAACACCGCGACCGCCTGGTTACCGCCGAAGATTTCGCCACCATCGTGCGCCGCACCCCGGGCGTGGCGATCGGGCGTGTCGAAGTGCTGCCCGCCTTTCACCCCGAATTGTCGGAAGAACCGGGCGATGCCGCCGGGTCGGTCACCTTGCTGCTGATCCCACAGGTGGATCCGGTCCATCCAACGGCGCCGCAGCCTGATCAGATTTTTCTCAACACCGTCTGCAACTGGCTTGACCCGCGGCGGTTGGTGACGACCGAAGTGCTACTGCGTGGGCCAGACTACCAGCCGATCTGGGTTTCGGTGGGCATCAAACCAGTGGCCGGGGCCAGCGTGGCCCAAACGCGTGAGGCAGTGCGCCAAGCCTTGAGCGACTTTCTTTCGCCCTTTACCTGGCCGCTTTACAAAGCAGTCAATGATCGTGAATTGATGGCGATTGCGGCCAGCCGTGTGCCCGCCGTCCAGTTTGTCACCGGCGTTGTGCTGGCGGCGGGCACGTCTGCACCGCAGTCGGTGATCAATTTTTCCAAATTACAGCTACCCCAAATCATGGGGATTTCCGTCGTCGTTGGGGATCCGCTGGCCGTTGACGATATTCGTGCCCAGCAGGCGCCGCCCCTTGATGGTCAGGGCAATCCAAGTCAGGGCAATTTTGTGGCTGTGCCCATCATTCCAGAGGACTGTCACTGATGGATGCGAATAACACCCGCTATCACCTGTTGCTCGGTCAAGCGGATTGGTTTACCTGTAAAACCGATCTGCTCCCAGTTGCGCTGCCCCCCGACCCTGTTCCACCCGCGCCGGTTGTGGTGATGGGGGAGCAATGGCGCGTGCCAGCAGCGCGGCAGCGGCTTGCCGTCGATTGGGAGGATAGACGCGCCCAATTGACGCTCAAGCCGCTGCCCTTTCCGTTCCCCACGGCACCAGGTGATCGCGCCCCGCAGATCGACAATCGGCGCGGCGCGGCGCGCGACCGCTATGGTAACTGGTACTGGATCGACAGCGCGCAGACGGCCATTCGTGTGCGCTCAAGCGGCACAGAAACCGTGACACTTTTTTGGGCGACGAACAGTTTAACCCAAGCCCCATCAC
>JBBRVA010000110.1:0-13956 GCA_038247295.1 Caldilineales bacterium
GACGGCGCATTGCGGCCCCCACAAGCCATCAGGAGCAATACAACAATGATCAAAACGATCGCAATGATTGCCATTTTACGCATGTTGATCTGTTACCTTTGTGTCTATTCAATTAGCTTTGGATCCAACGCGTCGCGCAAACCATCACCCACAAACGAAAACCCTAACATCGCAAGTGCAATTGCCAAGGTGGGGAAAAGTGCTAAATGCCAGTAGACTTTGGCAAACGCCCCACTGGCACCGACCATCTGCCCCCAACTGGGCAGCGGATCGTTGATGCCAATCCCCAAAAAGCTCAAACCAGCCTCACCAAACATCGCGCCAGGGATCCCAAAGCTAATGGCGACCAATAATGGCGTTAACAAATTTGGAATGAGGTGCTTAAAAAGAATGGAGCGTGGCGTAGCGCCTAGGGAACGGGCCGCCTCGACATATTCTTTTTCACGCAACGAAAGCACCTGGCCCCGCACGAGCCGTGCATAGCCGATCCAACCCGTGATGCTGAGCGCAAAAATTACTTTCCAGAAACCGCCACCCCACAAAGACACAATCAAGATAGCAAAAAGCAGCCCAGGAAAAGCGGTTAACACTTCGACAACACGCATCAATACAAAATCAAGTTTGCCACCTAGATAGCCAGCCATGCCACCCAAAGGCACCCCAACCGTCAAGGCGATCAGTTGGATAATGATACCTACCGACAGTGAGGTGCGTGCCCCATAGATCAAACGGCTTAGATAGTCGCGGCCGACCACATCTGTGCCCAATGGATGGGCAGAATCTTGCAAGGGAAACAGCTTTGCTTTGCTAAAATTGGCCTCTTTATAGGAGTAGGGCGCAATAACATCGGCAAAAATAGCTAAGAGCAGAAAAAAAATGACAATGCTCAGACCAAAAACAGCCAACCGATTGCGCGAAAAACGACGGATGCCGTCCTGCCAGAGCGTACGGTGCCTTTGGTTTTCAAGCCCGGCGTGGGGTGTAGGCGCAAGTGCCATTTGCAGACTGCCCGGATTCACATTTTCCACTATTTGCCTCCTTCAGCACCCAACCGGATCCGTGGATCGATCAAGGTATACGCAATATCCGTCAGCAAATAGGTAATGCCCCATAGCGTTGAAATCAGAAGCGCAATCGCCATAATCATCGGATAGTCACGGTTAAAGGTGCTGGTGACAAAATATTTACCCAGGCCAGGGATACTGAAGACAGATTCGATAAAGATGCTACCGGTCATCAAATCGGGGATAATGGGGCCAAGCACAGTGACCATTGGAATCAGAGCATTGCGAAAGACATGGCGCAGCATAACCGATCGTTCATTGAGTCCTTTTGCGCGCGCTGTACGCACATAATCCGAACGAATGACATCCACCACACTGGCGCGCGTGTAACGGGCAATCACCGACATGGGTCCCAGCGCATAGGCCAACACGGGTAGAATCCAGTCTGTACAAAAGAAGCCATTACGCCAAGCCGCGTTGTTTAGCAAGCAGGCCGAATCACCCCAACCGCGCATCGGCAGTAAATCCATCTGGCCAGCAATAATCACGATGAACAACGAAGCGATCACAAAGCTGGGCATCGTTAACCCCAGCATCGCAAAAAAGGTGACAAAGTTGTCGATCCACGAGTTTTGGTAGTAGGCTGCAACAATCCCCAGCGTAATGCCCACCCCGAAAGCAAAGAGAATCGTCATAATGCCAACCTGGGCGGTAATCTGCCAGGTGCGGGCAATCAAAGCCGTCACCGTGGTTGTCGGTTGCTGATAGGGAATGCCAAAATCAAACTGGACAGCGTTCTTCATATAGTTCGCATATTGCTGCCACAGTGGTTTATCCAGGCCATATTTACGCATGATATTGGCCTTGGCGGCCGGCGGCAAAGGCTGTTTGTCCTCATCGAAAGGGCCGCCAGGCACCGCGTGCATCAACGAAAAGTTAATGACGGAGACGGCGAAGAGCACAAACAGTAATGAAAACAAACGACCCAGGATGTAACGGGCCATAAATTTATTCCTCCGGCTGAATCATCAAAATTCTGAGCACTCGGCTTACAAGAAACCTTTGAAAGATTACTGTATGAGCAGCGATCGCCCCACAAGTAAATTTCTGGTTCTAGACGTCTGCAACCCTCGACAGGCAAAGGATCTCCCGTTAAGGCCAGCATTTCGATAGCGATAAGCACTTCTTCGTTATACGGGTGCGAGTCAAGCGCATAATTGTTGGCTTCTTGACTGTATTCAAGTTCCCACATACTGCGCCTGTTTTTTTTCAGCCAGTTTTCGTTTTAATGCTTGATGTAAAACAATTTTTGATCGATCGCGATCCATTTCCGCGCTGATCCGTTTGGCTTCCAATAACAATTCCATCTCTCTAAGCCGTTTTAAGCGCAGGGCAATCGCATTCCACTCGGCTGGCGAAACCAACACGGCTGCCACCTGGCTACTTTGCAACAACAAGACTGGGCCAGCGGCGGTTTGTTGCAAAACTTCCTGGCAATTGGTTTCGAGTTCAGAAACAGGTACGGTCTGAATTGCATCCATTTTATCCTCATCCTACGAAAAACACCTCACGGCTACCGCAACCTGATGGTGAAAATGTAAGTCATCTGGGCGTCCATTAGGTACAGCGTCACAAGCTGACAATGGACACCCAGATGACCTAGACTAGCATACCTTGCTTGACAGTGGACTAGTGTTTCGCAATATACAGATTGCTACCACACGAGTCATTGCCCCAGTGCGGTCCGGCGATGCCGTTAGAGTCCGGCTCGCGGATACAGTCACCCTGGATATAGGGTTGGTAGAGCGTGCCTTGCCAGCGATGGAAGAGGAAGATGCCACCGACATCGTCGACGATAATTTTCTCGGCATCGCGGAACATCTGGTCACGCAGGGCCGGATCACTGACCAATGGTGTCGCATCAGTGATCAATTGGTCAAACTCTTCACTTTTCCACGAGTGCCGGCCCGTAGAAATCCAGATACCCAACATGTTGGTGGGGTCCAGATAGTCCATGCCATAAGAGACGGCGCCAAACTGCAGCGTTGTCGGATCGGCATTCAGCGCATCCATATAGACCTTGCCGTCCTTATTGGAGACCTCAATCTGCACATTTAGACATTGCGCAATCGAGGCAGCCACCGCTTGGAAGACGGCCTGCAAGGCAGCCCCTTCATTGCGCAGCCACATTTCCAACGGCGGGAATCCGCTACCATCGGCGAAACCGGCGTCGACCAGATATTGCTTGGCCGCATCACAGTCATAATTCTGATACTCGTTCAGTTCGCCATTGACAGAGGAGGAGGGGAAGCCGGGCATCAACATGGCATAAGCCGCCATCGATTTGACTTCACCATACACATTTTTCACGATCGACTCGCGATCAACGGCATGGGCAAAGGCCTTGCGCACGTTAATATCGTCGAATGGCGCGGTATAGGTGTCCATGACCAAATAGTCGGTGCGGAAGTCGCCGAAGTGACGCAGGTAGTTCGATTTCAAGGTCTCATCTTGCAGCACAAGTTCGAGGTCGGCGGGCGTGAGTTGCTCGTAGCCAACAGCATATACATCTCCCTGCTCGAAGGCAGCAAACAAGGTACTGTCATCCATATAGGTGCCTACCTGGCGTTTAAAGCGAGGTGGTCGGTAGCCTTTGTAGGTAGGATTGGCAACGATTGAAATTTCCTTGCCGGGCTCAAAGGTTTCGAGCATGAAGGGGCCGGATGAGACGTGCGTGGCCAGATCGGTGTTGTAAAGCGGGCCATACGTTTCCAAGGCTTTTTTCTGCAATGTCCAACCGAATTTCATCATGCCAGGCATTGGCGGGAATGGTTTGTAGGTCGTGATCGCCAAGGTCAAGTCATCCACCGCTTTGACGCCCAAGGTATCGGTCGTCATTTCGCCAGCGATGATCTCATCCCAATTCTGGATGACGCCCGCATAGAACCAAGCAAAATCCCAGGCGTGCGTTGGTTCGGCCAGATAGCGGTAGGTGGCTTCCCAGTCGTAGGCCGTGAGCGGCGTACCGTCCGACCAAACTTGGCCGGGGCGCAGGTGGAAGGTCCAGGTCAACCCATCTTCGGAAGGCTCCCAACTTTCGGCCGCGGCTGGCACGACATTGAAGTCTTTATCCAGTTCGGTCAGCGAATCGCTAAATTGATCCGAGAGGCAGTAGCGCTGATAGACGGAAACCTGGAAATCGAACGTGATTGAGTTGGCCGTGTTGCTGCAATTACCCTTCCAAACCTGCTCGTCATACGGAACAGCATCGTCGGGTAAGGTCTCACCAAAGATGGTGGTCATAGCGTCAGCTGGGGCCGCAGCCTCTTCGGTGGGGGCATCGGCAGCGGGGGCTGGCGCAGCAGGGGCCTGGCAGGCGCCAAGCAACAACGAGAAGATGACCAATAGCGGTACGACAAGCGAGTACCACCGTGGTCGTTGAGAATTAACGATCTTGTTCAAATTAGCCTCCTTGACAAATAGTTGGGTAGACGATCAAACGATGAGGGCTGAAAGCATAGCAGGATAAACTTCGGTGGGTTGAAACTCCTTTCTAGGTAATGGCAGTTCAGACAAGATCAACCGCCGCAGCGTCTTAGAAAACGCATACGGCGTTCGAGGCGTCTATCTATGTCTATCTATTATAGACAAGCTGCAATGTGATTGACTTGGCGGCAATCAACATTTGCAATCAACTTCTGTATCCGTGGATATGCGCTGGTGATCAAGCAGCGCGGTGGTCTTCTCACAGATTGCTACGGTTTCGTTCGTCAAAATATGCGTAGGAGATCAAACCGGTAGGACAGCATTCTAAACAATTTTTACCAACAATGCAAATAGCATCTATTCATCCTACAGATTTCTAGCAAACCCCATCTGTAAGCCAACTGTAACACCCTATCCCGATAAAACTGATTATCATAAGAGCGCAGTTCAAGCACTCCATTGTGAACTGAAGTTTAAGAAAATCATATTTTATTTTAAGTATTGCCACTTGCTTGCGCTCAATTATCAAACTCATTCGGTTATCTATCATTCATGAGCAACACGCGCACCATGCCATCTGAATCGATTGCACCGTCTCACAACGAGGATGCGCCCAAAGCAACAGCCACCGGTGGCTTGCTACTCTACATCAATCGCCAAGCGAATGGCATCGGGCACTATGTGCTAGAACAGTTACTCTTCATGCTTATAGGCTGGATACCGACTGTCGTCGGCATTGCTCTGCGGGCGCTGCTCTATCGCCTGATTATGCGGCTGGATGGCGTTGTCGCGATCGAAACTGGTGTCCGGCTACGTTTTGCTGATCAGATCCATTTGGGCCGCAATGTCTATCTGGACCACGGCGTCTATCTGCACGCCTGCCCGCAGGGGATTACGATTGGCGACAACAGTTTTGTGATGCATAACTCGGTGCTGCATGTCTATAACTTTCGCGATCTGCCGCACGCCTTTATTCGGATCGGCGAACAGAGCTTGATTGGTGAGATGAATGTGCTGCGCGGTCAAGGTGGCATCACAATTGGCAACCGGGTCTATACGGCGCCGCTCGTGCAGATGCTAGCCGTCAATCATATCTACAGCGATCCGACCCGACCGATGGTGGAGCAAGGCATTACGGCCGAAGGTATTGTGGTCGAGGATGATGTCTGGATCGGCGCTGGCGCCATTATTACCGACGGGGTGCGGATCGGCAAAGGTTCAGTCGTGGCAGCCGGCGCCGTTGTGACTAAAGATGTGCCACCCTACACTGTCGTCGGTGGCATACCAGCCCGCATGATCAAACAGATTGATGGGCAAGAATTACAGTCAACTGATAAACAAGTCTATTTGTAGCGTACAACAAGTGAGTCAGTGAGTCAGTCGGTCAGTGAACAGTCAATGTCATTAAATTAAGACCAAATCGTCTAATGTAGGTGCGGTTTTTAACCGCACATTGCTTCTTTGCACAAGAACGTGCGGTTAAAAACCGCACCTACAATTCCTTACCTTAATGACATTGACTGACTGACCTACTGGCTCACTGACTCACTGTCTCACTGACTAACTACTTTCCGAAACCCTGGAGCAAATTACATGACTACACTTTCTGTCATCATCCCGGCCTATAATGAAGAAGATGGCATTCAGGCCATTATGGAGCGGGTGCTATCGATTCGGCCTGAACTGCGCGAGTTAGGCGTCCACGATCTAGAGTTGATCGTCGTGGACGACGGTTCCAAAGACCGTACCCCAGAGCTTGTCCTGGCCCAGCGCGATGCACGCCTCATTCGCCATGTAAAAAATGGTGGCTATGGTGCGGCCCTAAAAACCGGCTTCGCCGCGGCACGCGGTGAATGGATTGGCTTTCTCGATGCCGATGGCACCTATCCACCTGAATATTACCCTCAATTGTATGAAGCCGCCTATGCGGAGAATGCCGATATTGTGATTGGCTCGCGCATGGCTGGGGCCAAAAGCGAGATGCCAGCCGTACGCCGGCTGGGCAACTTGATTTTTGCCCGTCTGGTCAGCCTGATCAGTGCGCGCAAAATCACCGATTCGGCCAGCGGTATGCGCATTTTCCGCAAATCAATCTTGTCACGCCTCTACCCGCTGCCCGACGGTCTCAATCTGACGCCGGTGATGAGCACACGCGCATTGCACGAACAACTCAAGATGATCGAAGTGCCAATCCCTTATAGCGAGCGGGTAGGACGCTCCAAGCTGAGCGTGGTCAAGGATGGGATGCGTTTTGCCCAATCGATTGTCTGGACAGCGCTCAATTATAATCCTGTGCGCCCCTTGGGCTTGATCGGGCTGGCGGCGTTGGCCGTCGCCGCTGTCGTTGGATTGGGCTTGGTCTATACCCGCATGCAAGGCGTCGATTCTGTCGGTCCGGTAGGCGCATTTGCCCTTTTTAGCGCCTTGGTGTTGGCCGTAGCTGGGATTAGCGTGCTCACCTTGGGTATGAGTTTTAATTATTTCGTTGCCTTGTTTCATAAATCACCCATCAAACAAGGGCTACTTGGCCGCCCACTGTTTCATCAAAGCATGGCTCGTCATTTTGGTTGGGGTGGCTTATTGAGCCTTGCGCTGGGTTTAGTGATGGGTGGAGCCAGTCTAGCGCTTGGGCTTTCAGGTTGGCCGGTGGCGCGCCTGTGGCTCTATTACCTGACGAGTGCTTGTTTAGCCCTGGTGGGCATCCAGTTGACGATTGCCTGGGTGCAGATGCAGGTGCTGGATTCTTTGCGTATTCGCGAGGCGTTGGTAACCGACGATATGCAGGGCAAAGATCATGTCCAAATGAGCGGGGCCGAATTCAAGGTAAAGATGCAGCCCCAGGCGTAGTGAACAAGGCACGATAACCTGTTACATGTTGTGTAACGCACTTAAATAGGGAAAAACAGGGATAGCATGAAAGAGACAGCAACGGAAACCATGACAACAAATCCGACGGAAGTGCAACCTATGCAAACCGAGAAAGTAATCAACGTCGAGCTAACCCCCGACATTCGCGACAACCTGGGCACACGCCGCATTCCACCCTTGCGGGCATCGAATTTTCCGGATGCAGGCGCGGCGGTGCAGACGTTAACTTCGTCCACACGACCATCCGGCACCGTGGATGTGCTGTTGGTCAACCCACCTACGCCCGATGGTGGCATTTGGATTCGCAGCCAACATCGCGTGGGCCGCCGCAGCCGCGAAAATATGATCTGGCCGCAGGTTAGCCTGGCCCAAATGGCGGCGCTGCTTACCCCCGACTATGTGGTCGAGGTGATCGATGCCAACGCCCTGCGGATGGGTTGGCCGGAATTCGAGAAGCTTCTCGAGGCAAAGCGACCCAAATATTACCTGACCCAAGTCACTGCGCCCACTTTGCGCAACGATATGTATGGTGTTTTTCTAGCCAAGTGTCTCGGCGCTCAGACAATGGCCTTTGGTACGCATGTAACGCCAATGACGCTGGAAAGTATGCGTCCCTTCCCTTCACTCGACTTTATCCTACGTGGCGAGCCGGAAATGACGCTGCGCGAACTGCTCGACAAGTTGGAGGGTAAGACACCAACTGACCCACGTGTAATTAAGATGTTGGCCGAAACCAGCAAGCCACAAACCAAGCGCATGGGCAGCAAGGAAATCGTTGACGCCTTCAACACGGACAACAACGATTTGCCCTATGCCTCCATTTTAGGGTTGGCCTGGCGCAAAGGCGAAGAGATCGTCATCAACCCGGATCGCCCCTTTATTCCCAACCTGGACGATCTGCCGATCCCGATGCATGAGTTGCTACCGCTAGACAAACAGCGCATGCCGATGATCAAAGGACCCTTCACCTTTATTGTCACTAGCCGTGGCTGCCCGGCGGGCTGCAAATATTGTATCAAACACGTCACCTATCAGAATAGTGTGCGCGTACGGTCGGCCGAGAATATTGTTGAAGAGTTGGAATATCTGGGCAAGTTAGGCATTACCAATATTCACATGTATGCCGATCTATTTACCGTTAATCGCGACCATGTGATCAGTCTCTGCAATCTCATTATCGAACGCGGGTTGAAGATCCGTTGGATGTGCAACAGCCGTGTCGATTATGTGGACGAAGAGATGTTGACATTAATGGGCAAGGCTGGTTGCTGGCTCATCTCCTGGGGCATTGAGAGCGCCAATGAATTGGTATTGAAGCGGGCGCGCAAAGGCTACAAAAAAGAGCAAGCGTTTAAGGCGCTCAAGTGGGCCAGAGCAGCCGGCATCAAAAACTGGGGCTACTTTATCATTGGTCTACCCGGTGAGACCGAAGAGTCGATCCGCGAGACGATTGATTACGCCAAGCAACTACCAGTCGATATTGCCCTCTTCCATATTGCGGCGCCCTATCCTGGTACGCCTTTCTTCTATGAAGTGGTCGAGAATAACTGGTTCCGCCCTGGCACCAAGTGGGAAGAGGTGGATATGGACCGCTCCACCGTGCTGGATTATGAGAATATTACCGCCGAACGCCTGGAATATTGGCAAAAGCGAGCAACGCGTGAGTGGTCGCTGCGCCCTGGCCCGATGATAACTTTCCTCAAAGGCTTGAATTCGTGGCAAGGCGCCAAGAGTGCGATCAATGTTGGCTGGCAGATGTTACAGTTTGCCAAGAGCTGATACGATTTACGATTTTTGATTGACGATTTACGAGATTCGTGGGTATATCCTGCATTTTCCTAAATCGTAAATCAAAAATCGTCAATCAAAAATCCATTTGTGTAAGTAACCGATGAGAAAACAACTTATGGCCTATTGGTGGTTAATTGCCCTTTCAATCTCGTCCGGCGTTGCCGGTCAAACGGCGCTCAAATTGGGCGTGAATCAACCTGGCGCTGCTGGTGGCACAGGCACCATTATGGGACTGGTCACGATGATCCTCCAGTCACCGCTGGTGCTCGGTGGTCTGGTCTTGTATGGCGTTGGCGCCCTGGCCTGGATTGCAGTGCTAGCCCGCATGGATCTGAGCTACGCCTATCCATTCCTCGCCCTCAATTTTGTGTTGATCACGGTTGTTTCACGCTTGGCGCTGGGCGAAACTATTCCCCCGGCGCGCTGGATTGGTATCGCTGTGATCTGTATTGGGATTGTCTTAATTGCCCGCGGTGGGAAAGCAAGTTAAAGAGAGCCATGACGCTTCAAACTCGATTCCGTAGTCTAACTTTGATTCTGCTTGTGCTATGGCTGGCTGGTGCACAGCCGACACCGGCCGCGGCACAGTCGATCATTCGTTGGTCAACCCCGCAGCGCATTCCTGGCTATTTTGACAAGACAACGCCACCGTATATGGTCGTTGATCAAAACCGGACGGTGCATGCCATGACATCGCAAAAATATCCGGATGGCGAGGTTGTCATTTTCTACAACCGTTGGACGCTAGAAGGTGGCTGGACAAAACCAGTGGATGTCTTGATCTCGCCCGTTTACGAAGCCCGCCTGATGGGTGTCGTTTTGGACAAGGCAGGCATTCTGCACGTGCTCTTCTTTGGCGGCAACGACAACGGCGCACTCATGTATTATGCCAGAGCCGCGGCCATCAACGCCGACCAGGCCCGCGCCTGGTCCGACCCAGTGCCGATTGGTGACAATGCGATCACACCCAGCGTTGCAGCAATGGTGGGCGATGACAAAGGCCACTTGGTAGCGGTTTACAATGGTAATCTAGGTGAAGGCACCAGCCTTTATGCCGTCTATTCCAGCGATAGCGGCATCACCTGGACGCCGCCCACACTTGTCTGGTCTACGTACAGCAACGAATTTTGGCCCAACGATCTGCAACTCGATTATGGCGCATCGGGCCAGGTGCACGCCGTCTGGAATTATGTAGATAAGCACGGTAAAAATGTGACCGGCTACTATGCTTACCTGGAAAACGCCGACGCCGTGCAGTGGAGTGAAGCCATTGAGGTTGACAAACCGATCGCACAGAACATTGCCGCGCTGACCGTCAAAGAATATCACAACGAAGTCTTTATCGTCTACAACAATGGCGTGCTCGATGGGGATGTCCCAGCTATGTGGGTGCGGCGCACCGACACGAATGGGCAAACTTGGTCCAACCCATTGCGCGCCTTTGCCAAACATGTAGGTCGTAACGGCGCAGCATCAATTGTTGTCGATAGCAGTGATATGATTCACGTCTTTTTTGGCCAACGCACGCGGGTTGATAAAATCGATATCCACGGCATGTGGCACAGCCAGTTACAGCGCAACATTTGGGGTGAACTCCAACCTGTTGTCTCTGGGCTCTTGGTGCAAAGTTCAGACGATACGGCGTTCGATCCTGGCGATGCGCGCGCGGTTGTGGTCCAAGGCAACTTGCTGCTGATCACCTGGCGCACAGACCCAGGCAATGGCGCCAATGGCGTCTGGTACTCTTTTGCGAAATTGGACACGCCAGAATTACCGGTTGTGCCGCTGTCCATGCCGGCGGAGATGGTAACGCCCACGCCCACCGCAACCGCAACAGTTGCGCCGACGCCGACGGCAACTCCTTCGCCAACACCGATCGTCGTCAGCTTTCAAACCAGCGGCAAGCCTTCAGTAGGCTTAATGAATACCGCTGCTGCGCCGCTGTTCGCCGGCTTAGTACCCGTGGTAATGTTGGTCACAAGCATCTTTGTGGTGACCAAATCGCGACGTGCTCATTCTTAAACTAAACATTTGTTTACCATGCAATATCTTTTTCGGTAGATTTTTTGAGGTTCCACATGAATTATCAAAACATTAGCGAACGCGTCCGCCAATTTATTCAGACCACTTTCCCTTTAGCGCGCAAGCAGAGCGCGCTAGCAGATCACGACTCACTCTTTAGCAGTGGGATTGTCGATTCGCTAGGGGTCTTAGATTTGGTCACCTATCTAGAAAATGAGTTCGGCGTGATCGTGGCCGACGAAGACCTGCTTGCCGAAAATTTTGAGAGCATTGGCCGCATGGCAGAGTTTGTCACGCTAAAGCAGCAGGACAAAGTGTTGGCTTGATCGACAACAGGCGATTGTCTTTCACCGATTGAAATGGAATTAGCTATGGATTTTCTTATTCATCACATGCTGCGCACAAGCACACAACGCTTAGCGCATAAAGAAGCTTTGGTCCATGCCAATCTTCGGTTGACCTACGCCGAGGTTGAAGGCAAAACTGCGGGCTTGGCCCAAGGTCTGCGCCAACTAGATCTGAAGGCGGAAGATCGGATTGGCATCTGGCTGGGCGCTTCTGTGCCGCAAGTACTTTCGATCTTTGGGGTAGCCCAGGCTGGTGGTGCGTTTGTACCCATCAACGACACCCTCTTTCCCAACCAAGTAGCCCATATTGTCAACGACTGTCGCATGAAAGGGCTGATCACCGACGCCGCCAAACTGGCGACATTGCATGAAGTCATCGATACATTGCCTTCATTAGAATTTATTATTCTACTAGACGGTGACGAAAGACCAGCCAGCCACCTGCCCATTTATAAATTTGCGACGCTTTGTAAAACCCGACCGCCGAGCGATTGGGAAGATTGGGGCATTGAGAAGAGTTTGGCGGCGATCATCTATACATCTGGTTCGACCGGCAAGCCCAAAGGCATCATGCTTTCGCACGCCAATATTGTAGCCGGTGCGGCGATTGTCTCGACCTATCTAGGCATCTCGGAAGACGAGCGCATCTTGGCTGCGCTGCCCTTCAGTTTCGACGCCGGGCTCAACCAGTTGATGACGGCCTTCCAACAGGGCGGCACCATTGTGCTGACAAATTTTGTCTTTGCCCGTGAACTTGTTCAAATTTTGCTGCGCGAAGCTATTACGGGTCTGGCTGGGGTGCCAACATTGTGGAGCTTATTGGCGCAACCGAATAGTGGTTTACAGAAAAATACCTTTCCGCACCTACGCTACATTACCAATACGGGCGGCGCCATGCCGCAAAGTGTTCTCGCGACGTTACGCAGCGCCTTGCCCAGCACACAAATCTTTTTGATGTATGGGCTAACCGAAGCTTTCCGCTCCACCTATCTGCCACCCGTCGAGTTAGACCGGCGCCCCACGTCGATTGGGAAGGCGATACCCAATACCGAGATTTTGGTGATCAACGAAGCTGGTCAACGCTGCCAACCCGGCGAGATCGGCGAGTTGGTGCATCGGGGACCGACCGTTTCGCTCGGCTACTGGGGTCATCCGGACCTGAACGAACGTGTCTTTCGGCCCCACCCCCTCTTGCCACCCGAACAGGCTAGCTTCGAACGTGTCTGCTATTCGGGTGATCTGGTCAAAACTGATGAGGCAGGGTTTATCTATTTTATTGGGCGGCGCGACACCATGATCAAGTCATCGGGCTATCGGATCAGCCCAACCGAGGTAGAAGAGGTGCTCTTTCAAAGTGGCAAGGTGCGCGGCGCCGCCGTGATTGGGATTCCTGATCCCGTACTAGGCCAGAAAGTTAAAGCTTTTGTTGTCCCCAAAGAGGGCGAAATTGCCGATCCACACAGCTTACTCGATTTCTGCGCCGAACGGATGCCCCGCTATATGCTGCCCAAATGTATCGATGTGCTGGATGAATTGCCCAAGACAAGCAGTGGCAAGGTGAACTATCCCGCATTGCGCCAACGCGAAGGGTTGTAAAGCATTGGGTAACCGAACATTGCAACCAACAAAGCACATTTTTTGTAAACACGGATAAGGAAAACACGGATATTTTTCCTTATCCGTGTTTACAAATTGCCGGGCTTCGGCGTGAGCCAGTTGCCCTTTAGGCGCAAACGTTCGAGGCGCAGCTGTGCTGGATGGTTGATTGTGAATGAGAAGATGAGTCAAGTCGAACGTTTAATTGAGCAATATTTTGCAACGTCTGCGGGCGAGCTCGCGATCAGTGGCATTGGGATTCAGGCGCTGGTGGATCAGTATGCAACACCGTTATTTGTCTATGATGCCACTATCGTAGCGCAAAAGCTGGCCACCTTGCGCGCGGCGTTGCCGCCCGAATTTGGCATTAGCTATTCGATCAAGGCTAATCCCAACCGAGCCTTTTTACGCTTCTTTCTCAACCAAGGCTGCGGGTTGGAAGTGGCATCCGGCGGCGAGATCTATCAAGCATTAGCCGCTGGTTGTCCGCCAGAGAAGATTGTCTTTGCTGGCCCCGGCAAGACGCCAGACGAGTTAGCTTATGCGTTAGACAACGAAATCGGCGAGATTCATGCCGAGTCGACACGCGAGATCGAGCAGATCGGTACACTAGCCGCCAAACAGGGACGCCGGGGACGGGTCGCCGTCCGCATTAATCCGAGCGAGGCGGCGCAAGGCGGGGCGATGCGCATGGGCGGCAAAGCCACGCCCTTTGGCATCGATGAAGAATGCGCCGAGCTGGCCGTCGCGGCGATTGTGCGCCATCCCCACCTGGAATTTCGTGGGTTGCATCTTTTTACCGGCACGCAGATTCTGGATCACAACGTGCTGCTAACCCAATA
>JBBRVA010000111.1:0-13954 GCA_038247295.1 Caldilineales bacterium
AAGCAGGGGCATAATGTCATCAAAGTCCTTTTCGGTGCTTTGACTGGCTCCCCCTTCCTCCCTGCCTCTGACTCAACTGTCTAAATAGTAACCACCGGAGAATAGTATGGTTATTTCCGCCCAAGTGTACTAGACAGCGATTGCAGGGCATAGATAACCTACATTGTGCCGCTTGTCTGCCATACGTTCAGGGCAGCGCGCAATGGGAGAAATGAGTTAGACCAATCGGATGCAGAAAGAAGCGTTATGAGTAATCACCCTGGCGATAGCCATGATCCATTTACCTATAAGGGTGAGAGTGCTGCCAACAAGACTAGTTTGCTGCCTGCGGTGCGCAGTCTACCAGAAGTGCAGTCGGCTGTTTTTAGCCAATGCCCCAACTGTTCTGCCCAGGTTGCGACTGGTACATCGATCTGTCCGCACTGTGGTGAATTTTTGCGTCCAAAGGCGAAGATAATCCGCTGTCGACGCTGTGGCAAATCGGCCTCTTCCAGTCTGCAAATTTGCCCCGGCTGTGGTCGTCATTTAGAGCCGGCGCCTGCCCGTGCATTAACATGGGGCGCGCCGGCATTGGTTGTTTTATTATTTCTTGCTGTATTAGTGGGGCGTTGGAATCGTGGCAACCCCTTCACCTGGATGCAAAGCCAGGTAGCAAGCGGGGTGGACCGGGTGCAAGCGTTGGGCGACAGTCTGTCCCCTTCGATCAGCATTGCCATTGTGCCGAGTACGCCAATTTCGGATGGCTTACCGAGCAACGCCAGTGCGGCAATTGTTGCGTCGATGGCAGTCGTCTCGACCACGGAGACTTCAAACGCGGTCGTAAACATGTCATCAACTGTCTCATCAGCTATCGAAACAGAGCCAGTTATAGATATAGAAGAAACCGCGCCAGTGACACCGACCTTGGCTAGCACAGCTTTGCCGACGCTGGCGCCCACACTGGCGGGGCCAACCGAGACGCCGACCATCGTGCCGACCGTGGTGCCGCCGACGCCGCCAACCGCCACACCGCAGCCAACGGCAATCGGCGCTGCGACTACATCGGTAAATAATACGGTACAGACTAGTTCAACGCTGATTAGCCCAACGTTGCGGATTACGCCTTCGTTGCTGGCGTCGGCGTTTGTGGCAACCAAGACGCTGGTGCTCGTACCCACAGCTACGCCATCCAGTGCGCAATCCATTGGCGTGGGGAGCCAGCTGACCACAACGACTGGTATCGCCAAACCTGGCGCCGCTGCTACAGTTGTCAATCAGCCAACGAGCACGGTAGCGCCGACGAATACGCCACTGCCAACGCCCACGGCGACAAGCGTGCCACAAACTGTCTATACTGTACAAGCCGGCGATACACTGGGGGGAATTGCGAACGGTTTTGGTCTCGCCAGCACGGCGATTATGGATGCCAATGGCCTGACTGCGGAAGATGTATACCGGCTGCGTCCTGGGCAAACGCTTGTGATCCCAGTTCCAGGTACGACAGCAGATGCGCCGGTTTTACCAACACCAGCCAATCAAACGTACACGATTGAAGCGGGTGACACGCCGATTGGGATCGCCAATCTGTTCGATATCACCGTCGATGAACTGTTAGCGGCTAACAATTTGACGATTGAGGACGCGCGCAGTTTGCGGGTAGGCGAACTCTTGCAGATTCCGGGTCCTACGCCAGCGGTAGTGGACGCACCCGCGGCAACTCCGACCGCGCTACCGCGTACCGGCCAGTTTCGCTTAGATCCACCGCAATTACAGAGTCCGGCGAACAGTATCCAGGTGAGTTGCAGTACGAGCAATGCACTGATCTGGCTACCCGTTGCTTCGATTACTGACGCTGATCGCTATCTTTTGCATCTTGGTTTTGTTAGCGCGCGGGGTGCAGATGGCAGCGAAACGGTGACCTGGGTTTGGGAACAAATTCAATCACCGAATAATACCCAATGGAAGATGGACAATAGTCTGTGCACCATTGCTCCCCAGGCTTTGGGGAGCCAATGGCGCTGGTTTGTAGAAGTAATCGACGCCAACCGTACACCTATCAGCCAACCGAGTGCTACTTGGGGCTTTACTTGGAATTAGCAGGGAAAGACAGATGACAGACAACAATGCTGGTCGCCATCGCGGTCCCGACAGTGACGATGACGAAGACGACTTTGATGCAAATGATTTTGATATTGATAATCTTGATGAGAATAATTTTGATACCGATGATCTTGACGGCGATGATTTTGACCCACTTGGTCTTGATCTGCCTCCGTCGGCTGCGCGTCCATCGTCGTCTGAAGATGCGGACGACGATATTGGAGCAGATTTGGATGAAGACTTTGACCAAATTCCGCTGCCCACGCCGCGCACCACGCTTTCGGTCGCCGAACTTGTATACCGCTTGGTGCATGACGTAAGCGCTGTAACCGGTAATGATCTATTTGCCCTCTCCGACTTGTCGCGCCAGAACGCAGAATTGGTGCGTCAAGAGTGGTTGACCATTCCCTTAGAACGGCGGCGCACTGTTATACGCCAATTGATCGACCTGGCCAACGATGACTTGGATTGGCAATTAGGGCGAATTTTGCGCGTAGCGCTCGAGGAAGATTCGGATCCACAAGTACGTCAGTTGGCGATCGAAGGGTTGTGGGAAGACGAAGGCAGCGACCTGATTGGCCCTTTAACACAGGTGATGCGCAATGATCAGAATACAGGCGTGCGTGCGGCCGCTGCTGCTGCGTTCGGTCCCTTCGTACTGGCTGGCGAGCTAGATGAATTGGATGCCGCGCTGGCCATGCGCGTCGAAGAGTCGCTCTTGTCGATGTTAAATAATAGCAACGAACATGTGACGGTCCAGGCACGTGCCCTAGAAAGTATTGCCTATTCTGGCGAAGCCGGGATTCGGCAGTTAATCGAGGATGCCTACTATTCGCCGCATGAGGAACTGCGGGTCAGTTCACTCGTGGCGATGGGGCGCAGCGCCGATGTTCACTGGCGGAGCTATGCACGGGCAGAATTGCTAAATCCATCGCCTGCCATGCGCACCGCCGCAGCCCAAGCCTGTGGTGAGTTGGAGGCAAAAGCTGCCCTTGATGATTTATTAGAGCTTTTACTTGATGATGAGCCGAAGGTGCGTTTGGCCGCCATCTTTGCGCTGGGCCGGCTTGGCGGCAAAAAAGCGCGTGATGCCCTGCGCGTTATCAGTAACAGCGGCGAGCCAGATGAAGTCGAAGCGGCTGATGAGGCGCTCGACGAGATGAACTTTCTGGCTGGCCCCAATGCAATCCCTTTGCTGGAAGAAACCGCCGACGAAGAGGATGATTGGGATGGTGAACCCTGGTCGGACCGCAGTGATGATAACCTGGGCGAATATGATAAAGATTAATGGTTAGTTTATTGCCAATGGCTACATGTAGTTAGGATATAACTGAACGGGTGAATCTTAAGCTAAAGCGGTTGGTGCGTACGAGCAGTTCCGAGCAGTATGCCCTCTTTGATCTAGACCAGATCGACGGCGAACAGCAACCGATGACGATTGGCAAGCTAGACTTGCATTATACAGGCGAAGGCGTCTACGGTACACTACTACTATGGGATGCTACTGCGCGCCAATTGCGCCCAGCCCAACGGCGCCAATTTATTCGAGCATTGCTCGATGAAGTAGTGCAACCAATGGGTGTTCCGAATGAGTATGTGATTGAATTCTTTGACCCGCACTTGGACAATTATGAAGTTTTCCACAATGTGGCTGTTGAGGGAGAAGATCAAAGCGAAACGAATGACTCAGATTCAACGATAGCGCGCACGGCCTCCGATGGGGTGGCGCGCGTCCAAGCCTATTAACCGGCTGCTATGTTGCTGCTAAAAACGCTCTTCCCGATCTTTACCTCGACAGTGCTGCCGGTCTTTCTCATCGCTGCTGCTGGCTTTGCCTTAGCTCATTTCCTGACGATCGATAGTCGCTCGGTGGGGCGCATTTTGTTTTACTTGGCAACACCCTCGCTCGTCTTTCGTAGTCTTTATCAGATGGAGATCGACTACACAGCCCTACAACATTTAACCATTGTCGCTGGCAGCGCTGCCATTTTGACTGGCTTGCTCGGCTGGTTGGTGGGGATGGGCTACGATCGGCGCCAACGGGCCGCCATTGTTTTGACTAGCGCAGTCAGCAATAACGGCAACATGGGCATTCCCATTTCACTCTTTGCCTTTGGCAGCACCGGTGTTGCCTTTGCGACGATCTACTACGTGGTTAGCTCGTTCATGAGCAACACATTTGGCGTCATCGTCGCTTCAGCAGGGCAAACTTCGATTGGCAGCGCGCTCAAGCAGAGTCTGCGTGTGCCCGTGCTATATGCAGCCGCCGCTGGTTTTCTGCTCAATGGTCTGGGTGGTGAATTGCCAACCCCACTCTTTCGGGCTGTCGATCTGTTAGCCGACGCTGCTGTACCTGGAATGTTGGTGCTAATGGGTGTACAATTGCACTCGGCGCCGATTTTTCAGGCCCAATCGGTGATCTTGCGCAGTGTTGCTGTGCGTTTGTTGGCTGGTCCAGCGATTGCCTGGTTACTCTGCGCTTTGCTCGGCGTCAATGGGGTCGAGCGCAGTGTGTTGATTCTACAGGCGGCCATGCCCACCGCGGTGATGACAGCGGTATTAGCCACCGAATATGATATTGCACCACGCTTAGTGGCGAGCATCATTTTCTTTTCCACGGTGATTAGTATGGTAACACTGTCGCTAGTCCTGTGGCTGGTTATGTAGCAACTGCAACCAGTTGATTTGTTCTTGCTTTAAGGTGAACTGATGACAGAGATAAATAAATCCGAAGAATTTCTGCGTGCGATCCAAGAGAGCGCACGCTTGTTGAGCCAAAACCGGCCCGGCGAAGCGATTGAGAAGCTGCGCGATCTCTATGCACAGGTGCCCACCGACCCGGATGTGGCGATTAACCTGGGCGGCGCCTATATTTTACAACGCAAATGGGATCGTGCGGTAGATGTATTGAGCAAAGCGGCGGAAGTAAATGCTGACAATGCTATGTTGTGGACAAATCTCGGCGCCGCGCACTTGGGCCGATTGGAAGTGGCCGGCCCTCAGCACCAAGAACGCGCCATCGAGGCCTATGAACGGGCGTTGCAGGTCGATCCGCAGGCGCCGAATGTGCATTATCACTTGGGATTGGTGTATAAAGAGCGCGGCGAACTGAATCGTGCCTCGGCATTTTTTCAGCGCGCGCTGGAAGTCTTCCCTGCCGATAAAGATGCGCGCTACTGGCTGGATTTGTTAACGCGCCAGCTGGCGGAAGAGCAGCGCGAGCGCAATCAGCAAAAGCTACTGGGCACGCAACCGGAAGATGAGCCCGAATAGGGTCTAGTACACTTGGGCGTAAGTAAGACAGTGAATCAGTAGGACAGTAGAACAGTGTTTGTACTGTCTCACTGTCCTACTGATTCACCGGAGAATAGTATGGTTATTTCCGCCCAAGTGTACTAGTGCGAAAAATCTGGCGTCAAATTGGCCCGGCCTGATGGCTAACATGGATGTTGATATGGATGACTCGAACGAGCCTTTGTTTGTGAAGCTTGGAGAAAGCGTATGAGTTCGAAGATTGTTACTCAGCCGAGTACAGAACAGTCGGCGGACTTACCTGTTTGGGGTGGCGCGACTGACCGCTGGCGCGAAAATCCGGAACGGCTAGCCTGGACTGTCATTCTAGCCAGCTTTGTTACCTTCTTGCTGTTGGCCGTCACGATTCCGCTGGCCGTTAGCTATATTGTTCGTTATGCCACGGTGCGCGAAACCGCGCAGCTACAACCCACGCGCGGCACATTGATGCTCTACCCATCGATTACCTCAGGTGATCCAATTGCGATTACCCGAGGTAATAGTGGCGAAGAAGTTACTGTCCGCGGCAACATTCAGGAAGGAAATGTGATTGTTGCCACGGATGGTTCCACCCAAGGCGCGCTCAAGCTGGTCAGCGCCGAGGGCACAGGCGAAGTGTTGGGCACAGTCGAGTTTTATGCTGGCGCTAGGCTAGAAGTAATGCGGATCCGGCGGCCTTATTTTCAACGTAGCCCAGAACCGTATCAAGTACGCTTGCGCTTGGATAAGGGCGACGCCCGAATTTTTACCAACAGTGGGGATCAGCGTCCGCTGCGCGTCGAAATTGAGACGCCGCACGGCACGGTACGCTTGAATGCCGGCAGCTACAATATATCCGTTGATGAGGCGCGCACCGATATCATTGTGAGTGTTGGTTGGGCTGCGCTTTACCACGAGAAAGCCAACCCGATCACCGTTAATAGTGGGTTGCGCGCCTGGATGACGAAAGATGAGCTCGCACAAGCGCCCGAATCGGCGGCGCAAAACCTGCTGCGCAATGGCAACTTTACACCGACGGCGGTAGACAATATTCCAGCCGCACAGGACGTGTGGGTTACGTCCGGGGTTGCCGTCAATGCGGAGCTGGGCAAGGTCAAATTCTTGCTGCGCGATGGCCGCAGTGTGGCCTATTTTATTCGGCAGGCAGAAGACAATGCGCACAGCGAAGTGAGCATCACCCAACCGATCAGCAAAAATGTGAACGTATATAACGCGCTCACGTTGCAACTGGATGTCAACATTATTCGCCAAACTGTAACGGGTGCTGGCTATCTGGGCTCGGAATTCCCGCTGCGCGTGGAGATCAACTATACCGATATCTACGGCAAAGAATTACCCTGGCGGTGGGGATTTTACTATCGCGACCCAGAGGCGACCTACCCGGCCGTTGTGGATGGCGATAAAGTTCAGCAGGCGCAATGGGAACATTACGAATCGCCCAACTTACTGGAAGTGTGGAAAGCCCAAGGCACCCCTGCTGCGCGCATTAATAGCATCCGCATCTATGCCAGCGGGCACGATTACCAAAGTATGATCAGCGAAGTCGAATTGGTGGCGAACTAGGCCGGCATGAGGCAGCCATCCACGTCCGTATTGCCTTCAATGCGCCGCTGGCGCCAGCTCTGGCTATTGGCGGCGTTAGTCCTCTATCTACTGTTGGCATGTTATCAACTGGGCTTGCCCGGGCTTCATTACGATGAAGCGCGCGAGGCGGGTGTTAATGCGATGGAATTACTCACCGGCGCACCGGTGACAGCCTTTCGCAACGTGAGTATTACGCTCGGCAACCAGCAGTTTCCCTTGATGGTCCAAGATTATATTGGCGCGCTCAATGTTTACCTGGCGTTGCCCTTTTTGGCATTGACAGGGATTGGTGTTCCTAATCTGCGTTTTTTATCTGTCTTTATCGGGCTTGCTGCGTTACTGCTGCTGGAACGCGCGGTTTCGGAATGGCAAGCCACACGAGAAGATGTGCAATATGGGACACGATTCGTTGCCACCCCAATTACCACAGCGGGGCTGGTGGCGATCACGTTGCTGGCGGCTTCACCTAGTTTTGTCTTTTGGAGTCGCCAAGGTATTTTCGTGACAAATTTAACGCAGCCACTCTGCTTTTTGTCGATTTGGCAAGGGCTGCATTGGCTGCGCTGTGGCCGTCCCCGTTCATTATACCTGAGCGCGCTGGCGGGTGGACTGGCCATCTATGCCAAATTGATTGCTGGTTGGGTTATCGGACCGTTTGTGCTGCTGGCCGGTGGTTGGTGGATATGGCAGCGCGCCCGATCTGTGGGCAAAGCGTCCCGTCTATCGCTGCCCACTTTGCTGGTCGCGCTTTGTTGTTTCGTGTTGCCCTTGACACCACTGTTGCTCTTTTACGGCCAAACTGGCGCCCTCAATGAACTCTTTGGTAAACTGGATCAGAGCTATTATGGCGTCGATAATCGCGATCTGTTGCATAATTTCCCCGTGCGTTGGGGGCAACTCTGGCAGAGCCTACGTGGTGATCACCTTTGGTATCTGGGCGGCATTTATGCCAATCCGCTGGCACCCTGGCTGGCTGGCATTGCGATGGGAGTAGGCCTTCTGAGAGCTTGGCGGACCATGGCTTTTCCACTGGCGTTGCTAACCCTGACTTTTGCGTGTAGTCTATTTACCGTTAGCGATCTGTTCGTCACCCACTATGCCCTAGTGCAACCGTTGATCGTTGCTGTAGTCGCTATCGGGCTAACAACGGTGCTAGGACAGAAATCTGCTCGCCTGCGCCAACATCAACCGGTGCATCAGTCAGAACATCAAGCTGTCTCCTTTTATGCGTTTGCCCTGGTCTTTGTGCTCCTCACGCTCTGGTTAGGGGCAGATCTGCTCGCAACGACGCGTTATCATGCGGTTTTGACGCGCAGTGGGGGGGTGGCCGACCATTCGGATGCAAATTACGATCTAGCCTACTATCTGCGTTACAATGGCCTCGGTTCACCGCTTGCGCTCGACTGGGGGATGGATGCTCCCGTCCGCTATTTAAGTGAAGGTAAAGTAACGCCGATCGAAATTTTTGGCTATACATCTCTTGCTGCACCTGATCGCGACTTTGCGACGCGTTTGCAGCCTTTTCTAGCCAATCAAGCCAATGTCTATCTGCTCCGGGCGCCCGAGCAGACCATCTTTCAGGGACGGCGCGAACGCTTTTTTCAAGTAGCAACATCGATCGGGTTGACGGTGGAGCAAGTAGCACAATTCGAGCAACGTGATGGCAATCCCGTCTTCGAGTTGTGGCGTACAAGCCGCTAATTTTATTGCTACCTGAGCAAATTTCGTGTCAGCATTGACATGCACCAGGAGGGGTGATAGAATGGACAGATTAAGTTTAATCATCAATCATTCAAGAATCAATCTGCCGTGTCACTGACTAAACATAATTTTGCAGCTACCCAACCATTACGCCAAGCGCCAGATGTGGCTTCACCCGCCGCATTGCCAGCGTCTGGGCTCCGGTCGCGCAGTCGCAATGCGTTTCACCACCCTCCGCTGACCTTGATTGGCACATTATCTCGGCTTATGCGTGCCAATGCCGCTGTAGCTGTCACCATTCCGCCCCTTTGTGGGGCTGTGTTGGCCTGGTGGGAAGGCGCAAACTTCAGCCCCTTAGCCTTTGGTTTCACGCTGCTCGGCGCGTTGACCATGACACTAGGGATGAACGCGCTGTACGAGCATTACGATTTTACTCATGCCCGTCAATCGGCGAGTGCGCCAGAACTACACCCCAATCCAGAACCAGTGATGACTGGGTATGGATTGATGGTCAATCGGATCATCAGCGCTGAATTGGGTCTGAATCTCGGCTATTTTATGTTGGTGCTCAGCCTGCTCTGCACGCTTTGGCTAACGTTGCTCGCCGGCTGGCCAGTTTTGTTCTTCAGCGGGCTAAGCTTCATCCTCGCCTACGCGTATGCCACACCGCCCATCTATTATGGCTACCGCGGTTGGGGGTTGGGCGAGATTGGCCTCTTCTTTGCCTACGGGATTTTGCCCGTGCTCAACGGTTATTTTACCCAAAGCCAAACATTGACGCTGTTGTCGTTGTGGGTTAGTATGCCACTCGGTCTATTTTCTGCGCTGCTCTTTTTTAATTATAACTTGATTTATGAATATCGCGACTGGCTGATGCATAAGCGAACGCTGGTGGTTAACTTGGGGGCCGCACGGGCGTTGGATGTCGGCGCGATTGCTGTGGTGATTATCTATACTGCCATTCTATCGATTGTCAGTTTAGCCCATCTGCCCCTCATTACGCTCGTAACCCTGGCTACTTTACCGACGGCGCTGGGCGGCTTTTCCCGCTTGCGCACAACTCAGGTGACAGTGGAAGATCGATTTCTGCTCTACTGCACCACCGTGAACGCCGCTGCTTGGACAGGGCTGCTTTTTGCCGCCGCTCTGTTTGTTGATAAATGGTTTTAATTCGGTCACTGCCGTGCAGTCTGGAACACTTTCCCCGCAATCGACTTTGCGATCAACGCCATTGACCCGGCGCGAATTCTACCAACTCGCCGAGCGTTGTCGCGCCTATGCCCTCGAACTTGCCCATTTTGATCAAGCACGGGTCAATCTACAACAATGCCACGAATTTAATCGCTGGCTGGTAGAATTAAAGCGCTACGATTTGTTGGCCTTACCGCTGCGTGCATTAAAGCCGGCACGGCCGGTAGCGCGCTGGCAACTATTCGTTATTGGCTTGGTGTTGGGGTTGATCCTTTTTGCGCTTATCAGTAATCGATTCGCACGGACCAGCAGCGCCGTCTTTTTTTACAGCTATGTTGGTGGGTTGGTGGTGCTCTATCTGCTGCCAGAGCGGTTCTACGGCACGACGATTGAGTTGCTGGAAGGCAAATTGTTGCGCATTGTCGACACGCTAGATGGTTTACTGGCCGAGAACAAGCTTGGGTTTACTGAAGCTGCGTTCTTTCAGGTCAAAGAGAACCTAGAAGCCGCCCGGCGTGAATTACGCCAGCAGATCGATTTAGCCCATCGCAGCTAACCGCCGAAGATTTGCATTGAGGACGCCAAATTTGCAAAAAAAGCAAATTTGATGTATCTTCTTTGTAGAAACAATTGGAGGTTTATTATGCAGACACGCGTTCAACTGTGGGGCAACAGCCTCGCTATGCGTATACCCAAGTCATTCGCAATCGAAGTTGGCTTAGTGGATAACACACTAGTCGACATACGACTGGTAGATGGTCAATTGATTGTGAAACCTATCATTCAACCGGAGTTTACCCTCGAACAATTGCTCACTGAAGTTACTGAAGATAACCTGCATGATAAAATAAATACCGGTCCTGCGATGGGTAATGAGGCGTGGTAAACATGCCTTATACGCCAGATCGAGGTGACATTGTCTGGATTATGTTTAATCCACAAGCTGGGCATGAGCAGACGGGTAGACACCCAGCTCTAGTTCTTTCACCAGCGGCTTACAATGCCAAAGTAGGCTTAGCTCTAATTTGTCCCATTACCAGCCAGATCAAGGGCTACCCCTTTGAAGTGCTGCTACCTGCGGACTTGCCAGTTGCCGGCGTTATTCTTGCCGACCAGGTGAAGAACTTGGATTGGCGAGTACGTAAGGCTGAATTTATCTGCAAGTTGTCTGTCGAAACAGTAACCTTAGTTTTAAAGAAATTTAACACGTTGATCCAGGTACGCTAAAAGCGGGCAAAGATATCGCGATAGGCTTGCGATTGTTCCAGCAACTCCTCGTGTGTGCCCACCGCTACCACTTGCCCCTTACGCAGCACAACAATTTTATCTGCCCAACGAATCTGCGATAACCGATGAGTAATTAGGATCGTGGTGCGGTTTTGCGTCGCCGCTTCGATTGCACGCTGAATCTGGTCTTCGGTGGCACTGTC
Source organism: Caldilineales bacterium (assembly GCA_038247295.1). Classification (GTDB taxonomy): domain Bacteria; phylum Chloroflexota; class Anaerolineae; order Caldilineales; family Caldilineaceae; genus JAPLGZ01. Next base: position 11,277 of record JBBRVA010000111.1, read on the forward strand.
AATCGCGCTGGTCGAATCGTCTAAAATCAAAATCGCCGGATTGGTGAGGAAGGCACGGGCCAATGCCAGCCGTTGCCGTTGGCCGCCGGAAAGCATCATGCCTCGTTCGCCCACGACAGTTTGATAACCCGCGGGAAAGCTGCTGATAAAGTCGTGCGCCTGGGCCAACTGGGCCGCGGCTTCGATCTCGGCCTGGGTCGCCGCTGGCTTGCCAAAGGCAATGTTGTCGGCAATTGAGCGACCAAAGAGGAAGATATCTTGCTCGATGATCGAAATCTGGCGGCGCAACGCCGCCATGCCCCAGTCGCGCACATCGACACCGTCGACTAAAACCTGGCCAGCATTGACATCGTAGATCCGGTTGATCAGCTTACCCACGGTGCTCTTGCCGGCCCCGGTTTGGCCGACAATGGCCAGCGTTTGGCCGGCTTCAATCGAAAAGCTGACATTGGCCAGCGCAGGATTTGCTCCGCCATCGCTTTGATTTCCAGTTTCCTCATTCTTTTGTTTGCCATAGAAGAACGTGACATTTTCAAACTGGATCGATCCGCGCATCGGTTCTTGATAACCGGCCGTATTTTGATCCAGGTCGGGTTCGCTGCGGATCAATTCCAGAATGCGCCGGGCACTGGACATTCCGGATGCCGCCTGCGAATAGGCAAAAAGTGAAACAAAGACGGGAAAGCCGAGCAAGCCAACCAATTGTGTATAGCTGACCACATCACCCACGGAAAGCACCCCCCGTTGGTAGAGCCATAAAGCGTGCCAAAAACCGGCGCCCTCTGCCAGCCCATAGAGTAATAACGGCAGAAAGCGCGCCTCCACGCGCCCTTGCTCCACCAGCGCATTGCGCAGATTGCGCGCATGGTGCTCGAAGCGATTGACTTCCGCTTCCTCTTGCGCGGCGCCCTTCACCGTTTCGATGCCTTCAATGGCCGCAGTCAGACCGGCGTTGAGCGCACCAAAGCTGCTGCGTACCTGGTTGGTACGCGGGCGCAAGTCTGCCAGGTAGCGCCGCATGGAGATAAGATACCCAATGCCAAAGAGAAGCGGGGTAATGATCAGGGACGGGTGGTAGCTGGGGGCCAACACGATAGGCACGATCAAAAAATTGGCTGAGCCGAGCACCAGATTTAAACCTGGCGCCATCATCAACGCCAATTCCCGAACATCGTTGCTGGCGCGCGCCATAATTTCGCCTGTAGGGCGTGAGTCGTGAAAACCCATACTTTTGCCCAACAAGGAGGCATAGAGTTCTTGGCGGGCATCACGTTCCAAGCGCTGCCCCAGCACTTCGCTGCCAAAATTGCGGCCCAATTGCAGGGCAGAGCGCACCAATTGGCTGACGGCCAACCAGATGGTGGCCCAGATTAGCACCCGCAAATTAGGGCTATTGCCCAGGATGGCATCGAAAGCCATCCCCGTAAAGATCGGCAGCGCCGCCGCCAAACCGGCATTGCCCGCCGCGCCGACAATCACATTTAAAATAATTAGTTTGTTGCGGGTAACGTGTGACCAGATCCAGCGGACAGGTGTGCGCGTGTCGGAGGTCCAACGGTGGGAGACGATAAATTCGCTTTTAGCCATGAAATATCTTACAAGTGTTGAACAGGAAAATTATGATTAATTGGAAAAGGATCATTTACAATTCAAGCCACTGCTCTACAGAGATCCCTGCTTGGCGCAAAATAGCGTGTAATGTTCCGGTTGGAAGGTCGCGGCCCTGATGAATGGGGACTGGTATTTTCAATTTTGAATTTGGATGACGCATAAAGACATGTTTGCTACCCCCAAATGGGCCTTCGTAACCAAGTCTCTGTAACTTTTGTACTACTGCGCGCGGTTTCTCGGGATTAAGCTTAGGCATAAGTAGCTTCCGATTCGACCGTCATATCATCTAGATAAGCGAGAGTATAGCCATCAATAGCCGGAATTGGATCTCCAAAGCGCAACGCTAATACAAGCCAGCCATGAACTGCATCTTCTGCCATAATTGCTGCCTCGGCGCGGGTTTTGCCCCATGTAATACAACCAATCAAGGGGGAAATCTCTGCTGTCCAGCTTCCATCTTCATTTTGTTCAAACAGGATATAACTCAAGCACAATCGTACGTACTCATTCCAGGAAAGACGCTCTGTTGCCACGGTCAATTCTCCTTTGCACCTAGCCGCATTGGACTTATTTACGCTACACATCCGTATTATAACACAATTACTCTGCTGACAGATCGATCCGTAGTGGCGGCGCCAACGATGCAAAGTCAGGGCCTACATACATGCCGACGAGGAGCGTGGTTGGTTGCTGATCGGCGGGTAGCGTGAGAATATGGCTATCCAGCAGGATTTCACCCGGTTTCCAACGCGAGGTAGGATAATACGTACCACCTGGCGCATGATCATCTTGCGCGATCTTTTCGTCGTTGGCATCGAGTAATTGCACGGTGCTGGTGTAATCCGCTGGCAGATTTTCGCGTACGGCCCAATGTAGATCAATGCGTACGCCGTCCGTCACCGGTTGCCAATCATAGCCGAGCAGCTGTAAGGGACCAAAGGTTTGATCGATGGGGATGGTCGGGGCGTTTATTGCGGTTCGTCCCATTACTTGTACCAGTGGTTGTGTTGCTGGCGTTATGGCAAATTTTACTTCCAGGCCAGGCATTGGTTTGATCAGATAGACCG
>JBBRVA010000112.1:0-13954 GCA_038247295.1 Caldilineales bacterium
CACTTTAGCGCCCGCTTCGGCAAAGCGAGCCGCAATGCCCTGCCCCACACCGCTGCCACTGCCCGTAACAAGGACGACTTTGCCGCTAAAGTCGAGCAGAGTATTGACGGCGGGAATGTTCATACTGTGATCCTCCAGGTGGCTGTGTGTCGGTCATGATACTTTTAGGATAGCGGTTAGGACGCGATTTAACAAATTTATTTCTGTAAAAGGGAGCATTTTAGGCTTGATCGCATTCGTCTGTTAATATTTGAGCAAATATAGAGTTAAGGCTAAATGTTGACAAAAGTTAATAAAAGTACTATAAAGTCTATAAACTCTTTCAAAAGGAATAAACCGTGTTCCAGAAATCTGGTTATATAAGCCTCAAGCGGGCGGCGCAACAGTTAGGCGTTCATGAGCAGACCTTGCGCAGTTGGGAGCGCAAAGGGTTGATCCACTTGGCGCGGCTGCCAAAGAGTGGCTATCGCCGTGTACCAGTCGAGGAAGTACAGCGCATTCAGGCCGCTATGCTTTCTGACAATACACTGGTGGGTGTACGCCGCGCACCACCTAATGGTGACGCAGCGGCTTTGACACAGGCACAGGCACTAGCAGCCACAGTACGCGCCGAACTGGCTGACCTGGCGTCTACACTGATGTTCGATGAATTCATGCAGGCGCGGCGGGGGCGGACATGGTTGCCATAGACACCGACGTGCTTGTGCTAATTTGTTACCTGGAATGCACGTCACTATCGAGGCAAGACGTCGTTGATGGTGCTCACGCCCGCCGAGTATATCGAAAAATCGAAAATCTAAAAGAATTTTTGGAGATATGGTATGCACATAAAACTAACCTTCTCCAGGCTTAGCAGAAGGTTAGTAAAGCGCTATGCAGATCTCTGATAACTAGAATTAGCCCGGTAGAGCTTTAGTGATGGTATCCCCATTTTACTTAAGCCGCGCCCCATAGAGTTCCTTTGCATTCGTATACATCACTTTCTGCCGCAACGCTGGATCGACCCCCGTCAAAAATGTGCTTGGCTCATCCCAATCCCAGTGCGGATAATCGCTGGCAAAGACCAGGGTTTCGTCGGCCCACATCCATTGCAAAAAGGTTTTGAGATCGGCCTTGGTGGGTACATTGGGCAGCGGTTGTGAGCCAAAGCGGATGTGCTGGCGCAAGTATTCACTGGGCAGCTTTTTCACCCAGGGCGTATAGTCACGTAGACTTTTCCAGTCGCCATCCATGTGCCACATCAGCCCCGGCACCCAGAAGACATCGTGCTCGATAAAAAGAAATTTGAGCCCAGGGAACTTCTCGAAGACGCCCTCGCAGATCAGGCTCGTAGTATGCGCCATCGCGATCTGCGGGCGCGCCATGCGCATTTCCAAATAATACGAGGGGAAACCTGCCGCGGTGGGCGGCGCCGAGACGCCTGCTCCTTCGGCGCCAAAATGGATACAGATTGGCAAGCCGTGGCGTTCGGCGGCGGCATAGATCGGATGGTAGAACCGGTTGCCAAAGGGCATGCGCGCCCCGGCCGGCATCAATACCTGCACAAAGGCCGGGTGCTCGCCCAGCCGATCAATTTCCGCCGCCGCCTGTTCGGGGTCGGTCGGCGCAATGTGAATCGAGGCGCGGAAGCGGGCGTCCTTGGCCGTCCACTCCTGTTCAGTCCACATATTAAACGCTCGGCAATAGGCCGCCGCGTAATCAACGTCCGGATGCACCGCCGCCGAATAGGGTCCACCGGTGAGGATGGCAATGTCGATCCCATATCTGTCCAGATGATCGGTGATCGCCACGGCCGGCACGGTGGCCGGGTTGATATCTTTGCCATCCCACAAATCGACGCGTGCGCCGCTGCCCGGCATGTTGGTATAGCCAAGGCCCGGCATCATCGCCCCAAAATCTTTGATCCACTCGATATAATGGCGGGGCAGATAGGGAAAGAGCACCTCCGGTTTGTCGAACTGATGGTGTACATCGCAGTCAATGATGCCCAACGCGGACTTGGTCTTCTTGGGCGTAACCGGCTGTTCATGGACGGCAAAACCGTTTGCGTCAGACAGGGGTTGGGTGGCAACAGTTGCGGTCAGGGTCATGGCTTTCTCCTCAAGAATAGGGTAGGGAACTCACTGGTCTAGTCGTATTATAGACGAAGAGCGACCGGTCCGGCAACAGCGTATTGATGGTTTTGCTGTCCGCCTCCACCGAAGTTGATGATTTTCGAGATTTGTTATCCTTTATCCGTATTTGTAGTATAATGGATCCAGAAATTTTTACAGTCAAAAGCGAAAATGAAGGCTCGAAAGTGCCGGTTGTTGATGAAAACGGCCGTCTGGTGGGGCTGCTCGGTCGCGACAGTCTAGTGCGCGGCTTAAGGGTCGCCGCGCCTGTGCCGGCTGAAGTAGAGCTTCAAGCCGTGGCAGCGTAGCTCATTTCGCCCCAGCCAACGGCAGCACGTAATGAATCTGGCGTGCGATCTCCTCGAAGCCGAGGCTGGGATAGAGTCGTTGGCCAACCGGGTTTTGTTCAAGCGTTTCGATGCGGGCGTACTGCATACCTAGCTCGCGCAGATAGGTGATGGCGGTCGCGAGCAGGGTGCGCCCGATGCCTTGTTGGCGATAGGCCGGGAGTACGCCCAAGTTGGGGATGCCGCCGATGCGGGTGGCGGGGTCCAGACGGGTGGTGACGTAGCCGGCCACGACGCCTTCGACTTCGGCCACAAAAATGCCGTCGGCGTTGGCGGCCACATCGGCATCGATATGGCGAGCTTTGCGAAAGCGCCAATCCTGGTCACCGACGGGACCAAAACGTTTTTCAATGTTTTGATCGATGGCGACACCATCAAAACAAATTAGGGTAATTTCTTTGATCGCGTCTCGATCTGCTGCTGCGTATTTGCGAATGGTAAACATGGTTATGCAACCAACCTTTCGATCAGCGCGGTCACAATCGCCTTCTGTCCGGCCAGTGAGGGATGCAGGCCGTCGGGCAGCAGATAGTCGGGATTGGCAGGTGTGCCAAAGACCGCTTGCAAATCTACGACTGGGTCGGGCAAGGTGCGCATCAACTCGGCAATAGCAGCCAGATCGCTGTTACGCCAGCCTAATTGCAACGGCCCCAGAAACCAGTCCACGCCAATCCAATCTTCGATCACGGTGGCCGGCGTCAGCCAGACCCATTCGGCCTGGGTCTGTTTGGCTGCATAGTGGCGCAACATGCTCAAGTTGGCGGCCGTCTCGCTCAAACTGAGCAAGGTTTTGCTGGGCGACTCGCCGTGCAGCCGGGCGTCGTTGGTGCCCACAAAGCAGAAAATCCAATCCGGCTTGGCCTGCACAACGTCCAAAAAGCGGCTGATCAAGTTGGCCGTGGTATCGCCGGAACTGCCGGCATTGATCACGGTGAGGTTGTCTTGCGGCCGGCGCAAGGCGAGCAGGTGGCGCAGAATCTCCAGCCAAGATTGATAATCATCGGTGATGCTGTCGCCCAGGCCAACAATGATTTCACCCGCTACAAAGGGCAGCCGGTCAACCTGTGCCGCAAAGGCGGGATCGCTGAGCAGATCCATGGCGGCGTTGCGGGCGTTGTCGTCAAAGTGCGTCTTGATCGTCTGATAGGTGACCAGATCGATGTTGTGCAACATGGCGACCAGGGCATCGCTCATGCCCGGCATCCCGGCCAATATTTTCTCCGGGTGTTGAAACTGGATAATGTAGGAGCGTTCTTCGAGGGCGTAAGGTTGGTTTTGCATAGGTGTGAGTTCCTGAATGTGGTTGCGCGGTGTGGATAGGGCTATTATAGCGCAGGCAAACAAAAAAACGCCAGTGCTTTCAAAGCACTGGCGTTTTTTGACGATTTGAAAAATCGTTGTACAGGTACAGGTTAGGCGGCGGGGCGGTATTCGCGGCCAACGGTGACCGGTTGGCCGTGGCTGGTGTAGAGCGACGGCGCCGCGCCCTGGGTAAAGACCTCTGCCGTGACAACACAGCGCACCACGTCGCTGCGGTCGGGAATTTCGTACATTACATCGAGTAGCGCCTCTTCGACAATGCTGCGCAACCCGCGCGCACCGGTGCGGCGCAGAAAGGCTTCGGTGGCGACGGCTTCTAGCGCATCCGGTTCAAATTCCAGTGTTACCTTGTCCATCGCAAAAAGCCGCTGGAATTGGCGCACGATGCTATTCTTGGGTTCGGTCAAGATGCGCACCAATGCCTTGCGGTCGAGCGCGCTCAGGCTGACAAAAACCGGCAAGCGGCCAATAAACTCCGGAATCAGCCCAAAGGCCAGCAAATCGTCCGGCACCACCTGGTGCAGCAGTTGACTTTCGTCGCGGCTCTCTTTTTCCAGACGGCGAATCTTCTGCTCGCGCTGGCGGGCCGTCAACTCTTCCGGCAGCGGCTGGCCTTCGCCGCTGTCTTGGGCTTGCGCTGGCACGGCCTGCGCCGGATCGGCGTCGTGGACAATAAAGCCTAAACCGGCGCGCCGTTGCTGGCGCCGCCGTACGACATCGCCCAGGCGGGTAAACGCGCCACCGCAGATAAACAAAATGTTGCGCGTATCGAGTTGGATAAACTCTTGCTGCGGATGTTTGCGCCCGGCATTGGTCGGCACATTGGCGACCGTGCCTTCAATAATCTTGAGCAGCGCCTGTTGTACGCCTTCACCGCTTACATCGCGTGTGATACTGGGATTGTCGCCGCTTTTGCGCGCAATCTTATCGATCTCGTCGATGTAGATAATACCGTGCGCGGCCCGCGCCACATCCCATTCGGCGGCCTGCAATAGGCCGACCAAAATCGTTTCGACATCCTCACCCACATAGCCAGCTTCGGTGAGGGTGGTGGCATCGGCAATCGTAATCGGCACGTTGATCATCCGCGCCAGCGTCTGGGCGAGTAAGGTTTTGCCGCTGCCGGTCGAGCCGATCAGCAGCACGTTGCTCTTGGCCAGTTCAACATCTTCGGGATCCAGTCCCACGGTCGTTTCGTCAACCACTTCGCGGGCAGATTCTCGAATACTCGACGCGCCAAAAACGCGCTTGTAGTGGTTGTAAACCGCCACCGCCAGCACTTTCTTGGCCCGCTCCTGGCCGATTACATATTGATCCAGGTAGGCGACAATGGTTTTGGGGTTGGGGATCTGTTGGGGCGGGAACGCGGCATTCTTCACCGGTTTGCCCGCCTCGGCCAGCCCTTCTTCGGCCAAGATCTCCGCCCCCAACAACACGCACTCGTCGCAAATATAGACGTCGTCGGCGCCCTCGATCAGGCGTTTGACCTCGGCCTTTTCTTTGCCGCAAAAAGAACAGTGCGGGGTTGCTGTTTGTAAAATATTCACCATCCGTGTCCGCTTTTTCCTTATGGTATTTTTGATGCGTAGGGGTGATTGGAGATTGGGTGATTAGTCTAAGATACTTACCAATTACCCAATCTCCAATTACTCTTCCCTACGCCGCTTCGCCGTTCTTCTGTTCAATGGTCGCCGGGTCGGGCACAGCCGGCAGGCCCAGGTGAATATCGCCGGCTTTGCTGATGACGACGACGTTGCTGGTATCACCCAACACATCATCGACCAAGCCGTACTCTTTGGCGTCGATGGCGTTCATATAGCGATCGCGATCGAACTGGGCTTCGATCTCGCGCCAGGTGTGGCCAGTGTGCTTGCCCACCAGCTGGAAGAGTTGCGTCTGCACGCGCTCTTGCTCGCGGAAGGCGATCCGCACATCTTCGGTGTAACCCTGCGCGCCACCGGCGGCCGGGTGCATGTGGATGGTGGCATGGGGCAAGGCGTAGCGCCGACCCTTGGCGCCAGCCGCCAGCAACACGGTGCCCATGCTGGCGGTGACGCCAACAGCCAACGTGCTCACCGGTGCCGTGATCATCTGCATGGTATCGTAGATGGCCAACCCGGCATAAACGCTGCCGCCGGGGCTATTGATGTAGAGGCTGATTGGCTGGTTGGGATCTTCGCTGTTGAGCCAGAGCAACTGCGCCACGATCACGTTGGCCACTTGGTCGTTGATCGGTGTGCCCAGGAAAACAATGCGCTCCTTGAGCAACAGGCTATAGATGTCATACGCTCGCTCGCCCCGCCCAGAGCTGTCGATGACCATTGGGATCATATTGATTGGGTTGATCATTAGATTTTATCTCTCCGTTATCTTGCTGCGCTGCACTTGATATAGGTAACGCACGCAATCCTATTTGGTTGGAAAACGCTGCATGCAATAAACATAAAGCCTAGGCCAAAAATCCACTGTAAGCAGGCTTCATTTGTATGTTTGCGTTATATTAGCATTCGAGCATACAGATTACATCCTGCCCTTATGCCTCTTCCGTTTGCGCGGCAGGTGTGCTTTCCGGTTCAGCGTTTTCTGCAATTACTTCGCCGCTGGGCTCAGGGCTAGTTTCCGTATCAGTCGCGGTGGCCGTTGTTGCGCTGCTCACTGGTTCGGGCACTTCTTGACCGCGCACAATCGCAATCAGCCGGTCGAGCGCTTTCTCGCGCAAAATCTGGCTTTCCAGAATCGTGCGTCCAGAACCGGCGCGCAATTGTGCCGCCATGTTTTGGGCTTCCTCGGATTGCGCCGCTTCTTCGCCACCGAACATCGTAATAATCCGCTGTTCGATCTCTTCGTCGCTCACCTGTAACGTCTCGGTGCGCAAAATTTCGGAGAGCACCAGGTTACGTTCGGCCAATTTGGTCGCTTCTGGCCGCAGCCGCGCGCGATAATCGGCCATTTCCTGGCCCATTTGTTTGAGATAATTTTCCACGCCGTCAATGCCAAATTGGCGCAACTGGCGATCAAATTCACCGACCATGCTGTCGATCTGGTCTTCGATCACCACGGGCGGATAATCTAGTGTGCTAACCGCCAAGACAGCATCCAGGGCTTTCTCGGCATAGGCATTCTCGGCCTGGCCCTTGGCCTGGTCGAGCAGGGTTTCGCGAATGTTAGCCTTCAAGTCGTCGAGTGTAGCAAAATCGGGGCCGACCAGTTGCGCAAATGCATCGTTCAACTCGGGCTTTTCATACGCCTTGATGCTGTTCAGTTTGACATGGAAGCGCGCGCTTTTGCCCGCATAGACGCTCTGGCTGTCGGGCGCCCAACTAAGAACAAACTCTTTTTCCTCGCCCGGGGTTATCCCCAGCAGCGCCTCATCAAAACCCGTCGGTTCCATCGGGTTTTCCTGATCGGGCGTTACATCCCAGTCGGTTTCATTTAGCACCAGGGTCTCTTCGGCATTTTCTGCCCCATCTTCGGTCACGAGCACACTCTTGACATCGATGTTGAGCATGTCGCCATAAGCGCTGGGGTGCGTGACTTCGGTCCAACCGGCATGTTGTTCGCGATTGGCTTCCAGGCGTGCCTCAACTTGGGCCTCATCGACTTCAAGCGCCTCTTCTTCGACACGCAAGGTGCGATATTCGCCCAGTTGCACTTCGGGTTCTAGCGGGATGACGAGGGTATAGGTCAGCGGCTCCAACTGGATATCTTCCAGCGCGGCCTGCGCATAGGGCTGCACACCTGCCTGCTCGATGGCGCCTTTGTAGACTTCTTCGGCCAGATCGTCGACAAACTCGCGATAGAGATTGGGCAGGCCAATGTTTTGCACAACAATCGAATAAGGTGCTTTGCCTGGGCGAAAACCAGGGATTTTATAATTTTGGGCCACTTTGCGGGCGGCTTTGCGCAATTCTTGGTCGACACGCGCCTGATCCACCTCGACGGTGAGCGCCACCTGGCGATTTTCTCTGGGTTCCGTTGTGACTTTTAACGACATTTTTTCCTCGATATTTTTTATTGGCTCAGATGAGCATTTTTATTAAGCGAGTCGACGAAAGACTGTAGACGAAAATTGACAGTCTACAGTCTGGGTAAAAAGACTTTTTAAAACGGTCTAAAACGTTCGGTTAATCAATAAATTTGTTGCCCTGCCATCAGGCGTTACGCGCAAACATCAGCACGGCCAGGATCACCACAAAAAAACGCTAATTGTAAGAGTATAGCACAGTGACTTCTCCCACCGCTAAAGCTGGTGGGCTTCTACAATCTCAGACGCACCCAAAGGGTACCCGGGATTGATGCTCGCAAGTCCACGAGCAAGAATATTGAGGGCGGCGTTATGATCACGATTCAAGACCAAGCCGCAATGAGGACAATCATGGATACGAACAGTCAAGTCTTTAGGAACAACAGCATGGCAACCCGAACACATCTGCGTCGTGCCTCTGGGGTTAACCCGTACCACCACCCTACCAGCGTTTGCAGCTTTGTAGGTAGTACACTGTACGAATTGACCCCAAGCCACATCCGCTATGCCGCGGGTGATGCTCTTAAATCCTGCGGACGCGCTTCCTCTGGAAGCGACCATGTCCTGAATATCCAAATCTTCAAAGGCGATGAACTGGTATTCGTTGACCAGTTTGCGAGATTCCTGGTGAGCAAAGTTACGGCGGCGGTTGGCCGCTCGATCATAGGCGTGACAAAGAGCTTTGATCACTTTGCGGCGTTCAGCGCTGCCTTTTGCAAACTTCTCTTTCTTGCGTTGCAGTCGGGCAATGTCGGCAGTGTCTCGCTTCATCCAACGTTGCCGTTCGATCTTCTGACCGTTGCTGAAATAGGCAAAAGTGGTCAAGCCAAGATCGATACCGACCACTTTATGACTTGGTTCCAGCGGTGTGGTTTCCGGGTGCCCACTGGGCGCGCAGGAGAAACAGGCGTAGAAGTTACCAACGTTATCGCGTTGAATCGTCAGCGTTTTGATCGTATCGCAGATCGGTCGATGCAACTTGATCCGAACGTCGCCAATCTTGGAGAGCTTCAAGCGATCACCGTTGATGGCGAAACCAGATTGGGTAAAGGTGAAAGAGTCATAGACTCCGTAGGCTTTGAAGCGGGGGTATCCAGGTTCTTCACCTGCCTTGATACGGCGGAAGAACGCCTGATACGCCAGTTCAACCCGTTCGGTTACGTTCTGCAACACTTGCGAATGAACCTGCGAAAGTTCGGGCTTCTCAACCTTCCAAATCGGCAGCATCTTCTTCGTGTCGTAGTAAGACACGTGGCGCTGCTCTTGTTCCCAGGCGTTCTTTCGCATCGCCAGTGTTTGATTGTAGGTCCAACGGCAAAGCTCAAGCACTTCCTGAAGGCTTGTTCGCTGCTGATTCGTTGGGAACAATCGGTACTTGTAGGTTAAACGCATGTCAGTATTGTAGCACGAATTTAGATGAAATACAAACTTATCTAAAGTCAGTGAACCAAATGTAGGGCATAAATCGTCATTCGTCGTTCGTCGACCCTACACTCGTCCAAAAGCTTTTTCCAACTCGCCGGCGGAAAGCTGGATCATGGTGGGGCGGCCGTGCGGACAGGTGCGCGGTGACTGGCACTCTTCTAATTGGTGGACAAGCTCTTGCATTTCAAGATCACTCAGCAGTTGCCCGGCCTTGATTGAGGCGCGTTTACAGACCATCTTCACCAGGCGCGCCTCCAACGTTTCACCCACCAAGTTACGCCGGTCGGCCATCGAGCTGACGATCTCTTCCAGATTGCGCAGCGGGTCCTGGCCGGAAAGCACACTGGGCACGGCGCGCACCAAGAAGGTGTCTCCCCCAAATGGCTCAATATCAAAGCCCACGCGCGCCAGATCATCGATATGTTGCGCGACCAGGCCGGTAAGCTCGCTGCCCAAGTGTAAAGTTAACGGCTGCAACAGATGCTGGCGGCCAATCTCACCGCCATCGGTGCCGTAGCGTTGCGCCATAAACTTTTCATACAAAATGCGTTCGTGGGCGGCGTGCTGGTCGATCAAATAAACGCCTTCCGGCCCTTCGGCGATGATGTACATGGCGCCCACCTGGCCGACCACGCGCAGCGGCGGCAGTTGTGGGTTGCGGCTGCCCAAAAGCACATGGCGCGGTCGCTCCTGCGGTGCTTCCACTGTGGACGGTGAACCAGGTTCTAAACTAGATGATGACGCCAACTGTGACGCACCTGGTTGATTGTCCCGGTTTGCTGCGTTTGGCGCTGCCGGTGGTCGATACTCGATTGGGGTGGTCGGGCGGCTTGGTACATACATATCCAGCGGCTGCTGGCCGGCGTTGATGATGCTGGCGCGCCGATCCGCCCACGTGCTGTTGTCGCGCCCTGCGTTATCATTCAATTTATCGGTCGGTGACGTTGGCGGCGCGCCCGTTGTCCCGTTCGGCAAATTGAAATCGGGCACGAGGACATGATTCTGCACCGCGCGCCGCACCGCTTTCTGCACCGCGCTAAAAACCGCGCGTTCATCGGCAAAGCGCACCTCAGTCTTCTGCGGATGAACGTTAACATCCAACTGGCTAGGGTCCATCTCGATCAAGACCACCGCGACCGGATAGCGCCCCAGCGGCAACAAGGTGTGATAGGCCTGGACGACGGCCTGGGTAATGCCGCGCGCCTCGACATAGCGCCGGTTGACAAAAAGCTCGATCTGGCTGCGATTGGGGCGCGTGAGCGTGGGCAAACTGGCATAGCCCTGTACACGAATCGGGTATTGCGTAGTGCGCGGCGTGTGGTGTGTAGCCGCCTCTCCACCGGGCATGAAATCAACGTCGCCGTGCAAATCACCTGTGGCATCACCGTTTGCCGTTTCCCGTCTCCCGCTTCCCGTCTCCTGCATGCCTACCCGCACCATCTGCCGTGCGTTTTCCAAGCCATAGATTTTTACCAACACATCGAACATATCACCGCTGCCGGTCGACTGGAAGATCAAACGGCCGTCGTTACTATAACTGAAACGACGCTCTGGGTAGGCCAGGGCATAACGCTGGACGATGTTGCTGATCTGGCCCGCTTCGGTGGCGGCTTTGCGCAGAAATTTCTGGCGCGCCGGCACATTGTAGAAGAGATGCTCCATGCTAACAATCGTGCCAACCGGTGTCCCCGCCTTGCTCTCGTTGGTGATCTGACCCCCTTCCACGCGCATCTGCACGCCAAACTCTTCACTTTTGTGGCGCGTGGTCAGCGTCACCTGGCTGACGGCGGCAATGCTGTAGAGCGCTTCGCCGCGGAAGCCAAAGGTGAGAATGTGTTCGAGGTCATCGGCGCTGGTCAATTTGCTGGTGGCGTGGCGATGAAAAGCGAGCGGCGCTTCGTCGGCCGGCATGCCGTGGCCGTTGTCGATCACACGCAGCAGGCGCATCCCGCCCTCGCGCACCTCGACCCGGATCTCGGTTGCGCCCGCATCCAGGCTATTTTCCATCAACTCTTTTGCCACATTGGCCGGTCGTTCTACCACTTCACCAGCAGCGATTTTAGCGGCGACATCCGGGGCAAGAATGTGAATTGTCATCCCCCAATTATAGCATAAGTTGGGGAAATCAAGAAACTATGCGAATTATATTGGCGGATCATCCAGCCGAGGCAAGGGATCGGGAAATGCTTGTGTTCTGTCCGTCCTTAAAGCTTGGCTACTACCAGCCGCTAACAATTCGCTTATGGATCGCTTACCTGAAAGTAACAGAACACAAGCGTCAAACTAACAAAAGGCGTCTATAGTAAGTAACATAAGTTTAATCAACAGTTTAATTAACCAACAGCTTTATCAAAGATAACCAATCAACGTTTGAAAGGATTAACAACCTATGCGAACCACTTCCTATAACACGACGCTGCGTGATTTTGCCAACATGGCCAATGCCATGAACCGCGTTCTAGAGCGCAATTGGACCGGTAATGACTTCGCCCGCAACGGTGGCCACAATGGCCAGAGCGAGGGCAACGGTCAGCAGACTGCATCCGCCGTGCGTTTGCCCGTCGATGTATGGGTGGGCGATGCTGCCTACACCATCACCGCCTATCTGCCCGGTGTTCAACCCGAAGCGGTCGAGATCACCTTTGAAGGCGAAAATCTGACAATTCGGGGTCAGTTCCCCACACCGCCGGCCGATGCGCAATTTCTCAAGCGTGAACTTTTCCATGGTGCATTCGAACGCAGCCTGACCTTCAACGTGCCAGTCAACAGCGACGCGATTGAGGCGAGCTATGAAAATGGGTTGCTGACGCTGGTCGTACCCAAGGCCGAGGAAGTAAAACCCAAGCAGATTAAAGTAGTGGCCAAATAATGTAGCGTTACACTACCAACCCTCAAGACCGTAGCGTCTTGAGGGTTTTGTACAAAAAACTAGCCTAAGCCAAATAGTAGGGAAATCCCTAATGAACGTGTTGGGTTTTCCCTATTGATCTCTGCCGCCGTGTAGCGTATGATTTTACCTATCATTGTACAGGGCGCGGGCAACTTATTCGGCAACCTTTTACTTCGTTTCCCCTTGCACCCCAGGATCCCTCGATCTGGGGTGTTTTTGCGTTAGGGCCGCAATATCCGGCTGCTGAACTAAATGTCTGACAAGGCATTGCTTGCCCGTTGTGGTGGTTTGTATTCAGCAATGTGGCCAAATTGTTTGAAACCCAGGCGGGCATATACGCCTACGCCCGCCGCCGCCGCCTGTAATACTCCCGTACGAAAACCTTGTTCACGCGCGTCCAGCAACGGCTGGACGGTCATCGCCGTGCCAATGCCACGCCGGCGATAAGCCTCCAGGGTCACAATGCTATACAACCCCACAACACCGCCAGCGACGGTCAATTCGGCCGTGGCCACCGGTTGGTCGTCCAAATAGCCCACATAGAACCACTGGGGTGTGTCCGCACTGAGCAGCACAGGCGCAGTCAACGTGTAAAAACGGAGCACCTGCGGATCGTCGAGAATGCGGGCATACGCCTGTAATGCTTGTTCGGTACGGACGCGGCGAATGACTAATCCCGCCGGCGTCAGATCAACCGTGGGCAAGTGGGCCAGATCAGCGGCCATCGCCAGTTCGGTTTCGGCGGGCAGCAGACCCGCCTCTATCAGGTGCGCCCCCAGGTCAGGCGGCTGATCGGCGGGACCCACCCACCAGGAGAAAGGCCGCTCGACGCGGTCGAAAAAATCAATTGCGGTGCGGATCCGCGCGCGACCCCCATCCAGTGCCAGGCGGGCGCGACAGATCAGGTTAAACGTGTCACAGAGCAGGCCCGAATCGACCAGCACAAATTCCCGTTCATTGATCACACGCATGCCCGCTGTCCGCGCGGCTGCCCAACTGGCGTGGACGACAAAATTGGCGTCAGCGGCTTCCGCTAGTTCTGACACAGAGACCTCCGACAAGACGATATGCGCCATTGCGTTTGCACCTCCCGCTTGTTGCTCATCAACTGCCTATTTCAAATCGAACCTGCATACCCACTTTCTCCGCCCGAGCAACTGTCGCCCGTTTGAGCTTAGGCGGGTAAACAATATCCTTTAACATAGCTGATTTTAGTCATCCTTCTTGTCTTTGTCATCACCATCATCCTGTTCGTCCTCGGCACACGCTACCTCTGCTGTTGCCGTTCCTGTTAACTCGTTGGCATCCGTTACAATCACATAGAGTTCGATGGCTGGCGCCTCGATCTGCAAGACTTCGTCTTCAAATGTAAACTTCTGCTGCGCGGCGGGTTTGCGTTTGACCTCGATCAATTGGCCATCCTGAACCAAGAGGCCACCGTAGGTTTGGATCTGGGTCAAAAGCGCCTCGGGATCGGGGCCCTTGATCTCGACTCGATTATTGTTGAACTTGACTTCAATCTCCGACCCTACCTTTAATTTGGGTTCCCGTTTAGCTTCGAGTGCAGGAACTTTGATCAGCGCCAGCACATCGTGTTGGTTGCCATCCGCATCGGTGGCGAATGCCACGACTTGGAACTCTGCTCTATTTTTGGAACAATCGAGCGGTGTGAGCAGTGCTTGGACTTGTAACGACGCCGGCACCACCGCGTCTGGCGCTACGCTCGCGACTGGTGTCGCGGTGGTGTTGGGTAAGGGCGTCGCAGTTGGAATTATTGTCGGGGTAGGCATAGGGGCACTGCCATTAAGTTAAGGATTAGAGAACGTGGTGTAGG
>JBBRVA010000113.1:0-13938 GCA_038247295.1 Caldilineales bacterium
CCTCTGTTTGACGCTGCAACTGTCGTGGTGGCTACTCTTGCCTTGGCTCACCGCACCACTCGCCCTCGGTCTTGGCCGTACTGTGCTCTCTGGCACATCGGGATCGGCATTGAACATGACGTTGGCTGGAACCGCCCGCCTAAGTCTCTTCTTTAATTTTCTCTTTGCCCTCGGCTTTGTCCTGTAGGCTGTTCTGAAAAGTAACAGGACTACTGGCGCTACAACAACGGATTCAGATAGGAACGGATACGGCTCCGTCCAACGACGGACGTATCCGTTCCTATCTGAATCCGTTGTTGTATTTCGACTCCATCGTCTTCCTCTCTCTTTTACACTTGAAACTATCGCCCTCTATCTTTATTGTCAGAAAACTGTAAACTTTTGTCGATAGAAGTAAGGGTATAATGGTTTGTATACTAGAAAACAACACTACTCTTATCATAGCAATCAACTAGTACAAGTTCAAGGCCGCACACTTGAAACAGCTTAATATGCTTACGCCTGTTCTGAATTACGACAAATTTCCCCCGCTTGCTGCCAGGCCGATGGGTGCTTCATCAATGCCTACCTATCTGATGTACCTGGATTTTGAACTAGAAATTGGGGCCGGCGATGGTCCCGAATACCCGGTTGAGGTTGTCCATTCACCGGCGGGCGAAGCGCGCGCCACCATCCGTCTGCCTCATCGCGAATTAGCGCTCGAGAACCGCCTGAAGGATCTCCAGATCGCCTTGCTCCGTTCGAATGGCACCCGCCGTCAGATTCCTTCCCCAGAAGAAGCTGTGGTCCAACATTTTGGCAGTGAATTGTTCGAAGCCCTCTTTACCGGCGAGGTGCGCAGCCGCTATGATGTGAGCCAAGAATTGGCGCACCAGCAAGGTAAAGGGTTGCGCTTGAAATTGCGGATTCATCCGCCGGCGTTAGCTGCCTTGCCTTGGGAATTTCTCTATGATGCTCGCGGCGCCGAATACATCTGCCTGTCGCGCAATACGCCAGTTGTGCGCTATCTGGAACTGGCGCAACCGATCCAGCCTTTGCTTATTACACCCCCTTTGCGCATTTTGGGCATGGTCGTCAGCCCGACCGATCTAGAACCCTTGGATACGAAGGTGGAGCAAATGCGCGTCGAACGCGCCTTGCGTACATTGCAAGCTGCCGGGTTGGTGGAATTGACCTGGCTCGAAGGCAATACATGGCGCGATCTTCAGCGCGCCATGCGCAATGGACCCTGGCATATCTTTCACTTTATCGGCCACGGTGGCTTCGACAGCCGGCGTGAGGAAGGGATGGTGGCGCTGGCGAATGACGAGGGGCGCGCCCACTTTTTTAGCGCTACCGATCTAGGGCGTTTGTTGGCTGATCATCGTTCCTTGCGGCTGGTATTACTCAACGCGTGTGAAGGCGCCCGCAGCAGTACACATGATATTTTTTCCAGCACTGCCGCAACGCTGATCCGCCGCGGCATTGCTGCCGTGGTGGCGATGCAGTAC
This sequence comes from Caldilineales bacterium, assembly GCA_038247295.1. Classification (GTDB taxonomy): domain Bacteria; phylum Chloroflexota; class Anaerolineae; order Caldilineales; family Caldilineaceae; genus JAPLGZ01. The sequence goes on from JBBRVA010000113.1 coordinate 1,491, forward strand.
GCGATCTCCGACGCCGCCGCGATCGAATTTTCACAAATGTTTTACGAAAGCCTAGTTGACGCGATGCCAGCCGATGCCGCAGTGGCCGAAGCACGCAAAGCGGTCAGCTTTGCGCGTAATAACTCGTTGGAGTGGGGCACACCAGTGCTCTATATGCGCGCGCCCGACGGCCAAATTTTTAGCGTGCAGTCGGCACAGGATGCCGAGACGCCAAATGGGCGATCCAAGCTAACCGACGACCGACCAAAGATGAATGACGAACGACCAACGACCCTAGAGCAGATTAATCACAGATCGAGCACGGAGAAGACTGCGATCCAAGGCAGCGGTGATTATCTGGATGCGCGCCCTGTCGCACAGCCGCCCGTACCCACGGTCGAATTTGACTGGGTGACCATCTCCGCCGGTGACTTTTTGATGGGCAGCGACCGTCGTCTGGATCCGCTGGCCTATGATGACGAATTGCCGCAACACTGCGTTGGCTTGTCCAGCTATCGCATCTCGCGCACGCCCGTGACCAATGCTCAATATCAGCATTTTGTCGCCGCCACTGGCCATCCTGCACCCCTGCATTGGGAAAATGGGCGTTGTCCGGCTGGCAAAGAACGCCATCCGGTGGTCTATGTTAGTTGGCACGATGCCCAGGCTTTTTGCACATGGGCGGGTTGTCGTTTGCCAAGTGAGGCGGAATGGGAGAAATCCGCGCGTGGGACGGATGGTCGCCTTTATCCCTGGGGCGACGTAGGACCGGACGAGTCGGTTTGCAATTACAATATGGATGTCGGTGACACAACGCCGGTCGGCCACTATCCGGAAAATGTTAGCCCGTATGGTCTAGTCGATATTGCCGGCAATGTATGGGAATGGACCGCCAGCTTGTGGGGACGGGATGCACGCAAGCCGGACTTTGTCTATCCTTACACCCCGGAGGATGGGCGTGAGAACGGGGAGGCCGATGACGGGCTGTTGCGTGTCGTGCGCGGTGGTGCATTTTTTAACTTTGATAATCAGGTGCGTTGCGCCTATCGCCACGCCCAGGAGCCGAATTATCGCGAGGATAATGTCGGCTTTCGGGTGGTGGCGATTGCCAAAGCGAACGAACCAACGCTAAGCGCTCCGTCGTCATATGCCACAAATCCCACGAAAGCGCCAGGCCATCGATGGGACTTTGACGCAAAGCGTGGTGATCCGCCTCGATCTGTGTAGCCGTAAGCGTGGCCACGCCAGGAATCTCCACCAATTCAACGCCTGCCAGTAAGCTGGTAACGCCAGCGCGGCGGGCGCGCACCATTTCAAGCGGCAGTGCGCTTGCGGGCAAGCCGTTTTGTTGCAACGCCGCACGGCTGGTTGGCAAGGGCAAGCCGGTTGCTTGCGCCAACCAGGGTAATGCTTGCGCTTCTGGTACATGGTATTGTTCGCTTAGCCAATTGGCCAGTGCCAGCAATTCAAAAGGCAAACCGGCTGGCCCTAGCGTATGACAATAGGTCATCACTTTTGTCCATTCGGCACAGGCGTCGAGCGCAGCCAAATCTTGCCCCACCATGCCGGTCAGCGCGGGTGAAAAACAATCAAGCCCGACCGCCAACCCTTCGCCATGAATCAAGGCGGCGGCCGCCTGCACAAAGCGCGTTATGCTCTGTCGTCGGAAATCTAGGCAAGCCTGGAGCGGCGCCAATGCCGGGTCGTAGACGCGCTCAGCCCTGCTGTCTAGAAGCATGTGGACAAATGAGTTGAGGTGCATCGGCGTTGTCAGCAACTGTTGGATGCTGCGCTGCGTGGCCACCAAGTCTAGCCCAACTGCCTGGGCCGCACGCTGGCAATCGCCACAAAAGCAGGCCAGCCAACGTCCTGGATCGGCCGCGGGGGAAGGCCAGCGCATGCGGTCCAGAAAGACGCCGTCGTATTCGCCCTGCCGGATCAGCGCGTACAAATGCGCCAGGACGGCTTCCTGCACGGCGGGTCGGTTCGGACAGATAAAGGTGAATTCGGGCATGGCTTGAAAGCCAGGCACCGGTTGATCGTATAAACCAATCGTCTGCCATTCTGGGCGGGGCAGCAGTTCGCCATCACCGGTTAGTAAGGGATGCCAGCGGTAAAGGTGGGCATTGGCCCGCGTTGTCTCTTCGCGACAGACGTTTACCAAGGGCGTTGGTAAATGCCAACCCAGGAGAACGCGATTTATCGGCAGTAAGGCAAAAGCATCACGTAACTTTGTCCGCACCGCATCTGGCGCAAGCGTGGCGATTTCTGGGCTATCTTCGAGATATTGCACGGCCATATCAATCACGGTTCGCTCCCTCTTTGTACAATCTGCACGAAAATTTCAACGATTCCTCCATTTTACACTACCTTGACAAAAGATCCTCTGCGGTATATTCTTTAGATGAACACATTTTATCAACTATCCCCTGCTCAATGTTACAGTATAGCTGCTGCCACGCGTCATAGCGATTATCCAAAGAACGTGCTTGTACTTTTGCAGAATTTTCGTTCATTACCAATCGTATTTTAATGAATCACTCAACGGAGGAAGCAATGTCTGGTCGAATTAGCCGGCGGTCGTTTCTGAAACAGGGAACCATTGCCGCAACAGGAATTAGCGTATTATGGCTGGCGGCTTGCGCACCGGCCGCGCCAGCCACCGGCGGGGAGAGCGGCGCGCCCGCTGCGGCGGGTAGCGATCCGGTGCCCGCTTTGTTGCGTTCCGGCTCGGGCGAGGAAGACTTCTTCAACCAAGCGTTGGATTTATTCAAGCAACAACACCCAGAAGTTGAGGTCAATGCCATTTTTGCCCCCGGCGGTCAAGACTATATCACCAAGCTGGATCTGATGATCGCCGCTGGTGATCCGCCTGCGATCTATGCGCCTTTCTCGACACGTGGTTACCGCTACTATGCGGCCAAAGGTTTAAGCCAGCCGCTCGACGACCTGGTCGCGCGCGACAACGTAGACTTGACCGATTTCCACCCCGATGGCATGAAGGGTAGTCATTGGCAAGGGCAGTTGATGGCCCTGCCACTGGATTTGTGGCCGCATCTGCTCTTCATCAACAAGACGCTCTTTGAAGAAGCCGGCGTCCCCCTGCCGCCCACCGACTGGAACGACAAGTCTTGGACGACCGAGAAATATTTGGAAACCGCCAAAGCGCTGACCAAGACCGAAGGCGATACCATCAGCCAATTTGGCTCCAGCCAATATTTCAGTTACTGGGCCGCTGGCTGGGCCTATGGCACGGATTGGTGGCCGCTGGACACCTACGAAACAGGCATTATTGAAACCTTTACCGGTGATACCGACGAAAAGACAATTGGCGCAGTGCAGTGGGTGGCCGATATGATGTTGAAGGATAAGGTCTCCCCAACACCCGCTCAATCGCAACAATTACAAACCGGCGTACCTTCGCCTTTCCTCAGCGGCAAAGTTGCGATGATGATCGACAATATTGGTCAACTCAGCCAACTGGCCGAAGTGACAGCATTTGAGTGGGGCACGGCGGCCGCGCCCTTCCCGGCCGATGGTTCGGATCGCCACCTGCATGTCTGGATCGACTTCTGGAGCATGATCAAAGGGGTTAAGAACTTGGAAGGTGCCTGGCAACTGCTCAAATTTATGGTGAGCGAAGAAGCGCAGAAGATTTATCCAGTGGAATTTGGCCCCCAGAGTGCCTTGACCTCGTTGGGCTCCTACTGGACGGACGTACAGCGCAAGAAGTTAACTAAACTGTCCGATGAAGAATTCAGCGTTATGACTGAAGCGCCCAAGTATGAGCAGATCGATCCAGAAAACTGGACCGTCAACATGAGTGTGGTCGCGGGCGAAGTTTTGCAGCCAGCCCTTGATCAGATCTGGTTGGGCCAAGGCACTGCGCAAGAGATTATTACCGCGTCCGCAGAAGATATCCGCAAGGTGATTGATAAGAGCAAAGTTGTAAGTTAACTGTTCAGGCTATAAATTACTACAGCGGATTTAGATAGGAACGGATGGTTGGCTATGTTGACAAAATCCGTTTCTATCTAAATCCGCTGTAGTAGGCTGAATAGTTACGTTGTAAGTTAACCTCACCGCTAGGACAGTGAGTCAGTAGGACAGTGAGTCAGTGGGTACTGACCTACTGACCTACTGACCGACTGACCTACTGACCGACTGACCTACTGTCTTACTATCCTAGGTGCGGTTCAAAAGGAGCACACTTTGTCTACAGCCATGATCACCGCCAACACCAACCCATCGCGGCGCAATCGACGACAGCTACAGGAAACGATTGCGTTCTATCTCTTTGCCAGCCCCTGGCTGATCGGGCTACTCGTCTTCACGCTTGGCCCGATGATCGCTTCATTCTTACTGAGTTTTGCCGACTATCCGCTGATCGTCCCCCCCAAGTGGATTGGTTTAGAAAATTACATTGAAATGTTCACCGATGACAAGTTGGTCTGGCAGTCATTAAAGGTGACCTTCCTCTATAGCCTCGGTGCTATTCCTCTGTTTTTGACCACTTCTTTCCTGATCGCCATGTTGCTCAATCAGCAGATCCGGGGCATCACAATTTTTCGCACAATCTACTACTTGCCGTCCGTCATCTCTGGTGTGCCGGTTGCGCTCTTGTGGTTGTGGATGCTCAACCCGGAATTTGGCCTGGTCAACAATATGTTAAAGGAAATTGGCATCAAGGGGCCGCAATGGTTTTTTAGCACCACCTGGGTCATCCCCTCGTTTATTCTGATGAATCTATGGGGTCTCGGCGTGACAATGGTGATCTTCCTGGCCGGTCTCCAAGGCATCCCGGCTCATCTCTACGAAGCCGCCGAGATCGATGGCGCGGGCGCGTGGTCGAAATTCCGCAACGTGACTTTGCCGATGATGTCACCGATCATTCTCTTTAATGGGGTGATCGGCATCATCGATTCGTTCCAAATCTTTACCCCCGCCTTTGTGATCACCAACGGTGGGCCGGCCAATGCCAGCTTGTTCTATGGGCTTTATCTCTACAACAATGCGTTCAAGTTCTTTAATATGGGCTACGCCGCCGCCTTGGCTTGGCTGATGTTTCTGATCATCTTGATCATAACGGGGTTCGTTTTCCGCCTCACTGGTTCCTGGATCTACTACGAAGGCATGGCGCGTAAATGAAAAAACAACAAACAGGTACACAGAGACCACAGAGAAACAACTCTTGCTTTTTCTCTGTGATCTCTGTGTCCCCTCTGCGATCTCTGTGTACCTGTTTATTTGATCATTTTTGTAAAATAGGCAAAGCTTATGACGACTAAAGGATTCGCTTCACCAACCGCTGTGGCCCCGCAAACTTGGAAAACAACGCCGTGGTGGCAGCGCAAAAGTACGCAGCAAAATATCCGCCTCTGGGGTAGCTTGCTGTTGATCATAGGCGGTTCTGTGCTCATGCTGCTGCCGTTGTTCTGGATGATCTCGGCTTCGCTCAAGCGCGAAGGCGATGTCTTTCTGATCCCAATCCAGTGGCTACCCAATCCTGTGGTCTGGAAAAATTATCCCGATGCGCTCAATTTTCAGCCGTTTTGGCGCTACTTTGGCAATAGCGTCTTTGTCACCCTCATGTGTGTGATCGGCGCTGTCTTTACTGCTTCATTGGTCGCCTTTGCCTTTGCCCGCTTGCGCGCCCCGGGCAAGGATTTCCTTTTTGTCGTCTTGCTGAGCACCTTGATGTTGCCCGGCGAGGTGACGTTGGTGCCTGTCTATCTGCTTTTTCGCAACCTAGGTTGGCTCGATTCCTATTTGCCGCTAATTGTGCCTAGTTGGTTTGGCGGCAGCGCATTTTACATCTTCCTCCTGCGTCAATTCTTCCTCACCCTGCCCACCGAACTGGATGATGCCGCCAATATCGATGGCGCCAACCTCTTTGGCATCTATGCGCGCATTCTAATGCCACTGGCCAAACCGGCGCTGGCCAGCGTGGCGATCTTCTCCTTTTTTAGCAATTGGAACAACTTCCAGTCGGCCCTCATCTATCTGAATACGATGGAGAAGTATACCCTGCCCTTAGGGCTGCGGCTCTACCAAAGCTCCTTTGGCCAGACGCACTGGAATTACCTGATGGCCGCCACCGTCGTGTCGGTGATTCCGCCCGTCGTCATCTTCTTTACGTCGCAGCGCTACTTTGTCGAAGGCGCGGTGCTGACGGGGGTGAAGGGGTAGGGGCGTGGCGCGTTCTGGTTGACATAGTCCTCAAAATTTCTGCGGGAATGAATTCCGCGGCTGAAAGTAGCAAGTCGCGCCCAGGGGGCACCCGGCGACTGAGAATCCTAGTGCCTGAGGGCACTTGCTACTTTCAGCCGCGGAATTCATTCCCGCGTATTTTATTTTTGTTGCAAAAATACGTCATTTTACGATTGAAGCGGGCTTGAATCCGATCTAAACTGGCACACCAAGTTTGGATGCAACCCTCATCGATCGGAGCTATCAATGGCCGATTGGCGTCTCTTCTACCATTTTGTTTGGACCACTAAAAACCGTGTACCGTTGATTACACCTGAACTTGAGCCGCATCTCTACCGCTGGCTACACAAAGAAGCCAAAGCGATGGATTGTCCCTTTTTTTGCATCAATGGCGTTGCCGACCATGTGCATGTTTTGAGCGCGGTGCGCCCCAGCCTTGCCCCGGCTGACTTTATGAAACAATTGAAGGGAAGTTCATCCCGGTTTGTCAGCCTAAAATTCAAGTGTCCGTTTGAATGGCAAGTGGGCTATGGGGTGCTCAGTGTGGCGGAAGATGGTCAAGAGCCGGTAAAAGCCTACATCCGCAATCAAAAGTTACACCACACCCAACAATCGACGATTGCCGAATGGGAAGCCACCCATGAATGGAATCTTGGACCGGAGCAAACTCACGCGGTGGGTGATTTGTGAGCATTCAAGCCATTGCCGAAAGAATTCGCACCCAAGGTCGGTTACCTTTTAGGTGCGGCGACCCCAATCCTAGTCGCCGGGTGCCCCTGGGCGCGACTTGCTACTTTCAGCCGCGGAATTTATTCCTGCTGCTTTATGCATGAATAAATTCCATCTGTGAATAGAGCACTTGCGCACTCTGCAATATCTCTTGTTTCAGTAGCCAGTTGTAACTTTTCTCTACGGCGCGCCGGGTCAGCATGTCCACGGGTCTATCAATCAGCCTAGCCATTTCTGCCTCCATGCGCACATGGTCCAGCAGACTCCAGTGGGCATCGCCAGCAAAAGTAACCAACATATCGACATCACTATCCGGTCGGAAATCGGGGCGCAACACGGACCCAAAGAGCGCCAACTCCGTGATCTTCCACTGCCGACAGAATTGTTCTAATTTAGTTTTTGGTATAATATCCAGAAATGTGTTCACGGCTCTCTCCGTATATGAATTCTCGGGCATCATTGACTCCTTTACCCGACTGGCAAGGCCCCACGCACCTGCTCGATCAGCGGATCGACAGTGGCGATCTTCGCATACTCGCCATCCCAAAAATCCTGCCCAGCCATCTGATCGATGTAATCGCGGCTGTAACCGAACTGCGTCCACAAATCGGCTTTCATTTTGTGCAACCGTTCGTGCTGACCGGCCGCGCTTAGATCCACAATTTCGCCCAGGCTGGCGCCGAGGAAGACGCTCTTGGCCCACATCTCCAACTGATCATCGGTGGGTTTGCCGTGGTTGCGTTCATAAAGCGCCTGGCTCACGGATGGATAACGGTCGTATGAGTCGGTGGCAATCGTTACCACGTTGTCGTCGGGACCGAGGCCCAGATATTTGGCCGTTTTGATCGCGCCGACAATGTTGCAGACACAACTGGGGCCAAATTTGCCAAAGAGATGGCAGGCTTCGGCGCTCGACACACCCAGACGGTCGACCAAAATGTGCGTGCCGGCTTGCATCACTTCCATACCGCGCACGGTATCATCGTCGTGGATCAGCATGAGTAGATCAGTATTGTGGACATTGTGGATCAGCGTCACCATCTTGTCGCCGATGCCTTCGATGCGATGTTGGCCCTGACCGCCATCAAACAGGGTGCTGCACTCGCGCGGCTCCAGGGCCACAATCTTGCTGTCGGACCAGAGCGATTTGATGTAATCGCCGGCGGCCAATGTGCCGGCGCTGCCGGGGGCGCTGACAAAGGCGGCCACTTTGCTATTGCCAATCCCCTGCGCCGCCTGCACTACGGCGTCACCAGTCACGTGGCGGTGGAAGCGGTAATTGGGCAGCAGTTCAAACTGGGCCAAGACCATATATTTGTCCGGATAGGCGACATAGGCGCTGTGCGTACGCTCCAGCGTTAAGATCACATCGGACTCGGTGCCGGGCGTCAGGTCGAGCGAGCCTTCGTAGTTACGGATGCGCTCATAGCGCTCCTGGCTCATGTTGTCGGGCATCACGACAATTGCCTGATAGCCCTTGAGCAAGCCGACATAGGCGGTGCCAATGCCAAAGTTGCCCGTGCTGGGGCCGATCACAGCTTTGTCACCCGGACGTAGACCGGTGGTCGCTTCTGCTTCGGCCAGCGTGAAATAGGCGGGACCTACTTTCATGCTGCCGCTGGGGAAATTGCGCCCGCTGAGCACGATGATATTGGCCTGGACACCGGTCAGTTCTTTGGGGAGTACGATTTTTTCAACGTGTTCTCCGCTGTTTTTCCAGTTAATATTGAAGAGGTTGAGCGGGTTGGTTTCATCCTGGCGCGCGGCGTTGGCGGCCTGGCGCAACCCGTCTGGCAGCAAAAGGGGATTACGCATTTCGGCATAGGTAGGGCCAGGGATAATCGGTTTCATAAGCATATGGGTTCCTTATTCCAGCTGAGGCGTTGCTATTTTGCTCAGTGTACACGGCGCAGGTAGAGACGCAAAATCTTGCGTCTCTACGACCAAGAAAACGAATCGGTCAAGGATATTATTGGTCGGCGTAGATAGAGACGCAAAATCTTGCGTCTCTACGACCCATAAATCGTAAATCTAAAATCGTAAATAGGCCTTGACCGCTTCCAACGTTGGCTCGATCACCGTGGTTCCGCCAGCAACCTGGATCGCCGCGTTCACATCTTTTAGGCCGCTGCCGGTGTTGATCACGACGATGGTTTCTTCTTTGCCGACCAGATTGTCGCGTACGGCGTGGAGCAGACCGGCGTAGGCCGCGGCGCCCGCTGGTTCCGCAAAGACTGCGCCTAGACGCGCCAACGGTAAGATTGCGGCCAGAATCTCTGTGTCGGGGACGGCGATAAAAGCCCCTTGGCTTTGGCGCACAGCATTCAGCGCTTTGACCGCGTCGCGGGGTGCATCGACGCTGATGCTGTCGGCGCGCGTGGTTGCCTGCACGGGCACCGGGATCTCTAATCCAGCCCGCCAGCCATTATACAGCGCTGCGCTCGCCGTAGATTGTACGCCATAGATGCGGGGCATCTTTTCGATCCAGCCTAACGCCAACAAATCCTTAAACCCCTTGTGTACACCACCAATAATACAGCCATCGCCCACGGAGACGAAGACGGCGTCCGGGGCCACGAAAATGGGAGCCACCCTATCCCGTATCCCGTATCCCGTATCCCGTATCCCTAGCTGTTCCGCAATCTCAAAAGCCACCGTCTTCTTCCCTTCGGTCATATATGGATTGTAACCGGTGTTGCGGTTATACCATTTGAACTTGTGGCATGCTTTGATACATAAGTCAAAGGCCTGATCGTACGTACCGTCAATCGCCAGGACTGTGCTCCCGTAGACTAACAATTGGGCAATCTTTGCTTGTGGTGCATTTTTAGGCACAAAAATAACGTTGGCTTGGCCAGCGGCGGCGCATTGACCAGCCAATGCTGCGGCGGCATTGCCCGTGCTCGCCGTGGCAATCACGGGGCAATTTTCTGCCTGCGCACGGGCAACCGCAATGGCCGATGCCCGATCCTTGAACGATGCGCTTGGATTGCGCCCATCATCTTTAATGTACAAATGGGTAAGCCCAGTCTCCTCGCCCAGTCCTGCGGCGTGGAGTAGGGGCGTATTACCTACCGCCAACCTGGGCAGGTAGCGACGATCCTCAATGGGCAGGAGTGGCCAGTAGCGACCAATCGACGAATCCGGATCAGCCGCAATTTGGCCTGGTGTAAGCGCTCCGTTGATAGCTGCATAATCGTATTGCACATCGAGCGTGCCCAGATCGCTGCCTAGATTAGAGCGGCAGCTACAAACATAGGCCAATGTTTCAGGGGCATAAAGCGCGCCGCAACGTAAACAGCGGAGTGCTGCGATGTAGTTGGATCGAATAGTCATAGATAAGGCTTCCGTATTTGAAATAAAGTAAGGCGTCGCCAATTTGTAGTCAGGATAGCTCTAAATTTAATTAAAAATTGAATAAATGACAGGAACATTTTATTAAAAAGTGTGATACAATCAATGTGCTTCAATTTAGCATTTGTCCAGCCGTAAACAAGATCTAAAAATCGGTTTGCCAAGGATACTTTTAAATATACATATAATGTGGCAACACTTTAAGCTAATTTTAATGTTTTCTCGGTAGACATTTGTTAACGATTGCGCGATAATATTAGCGTAATTGTTGCAGGACGATAAAATTGCCGTTATCAGCGCGTGAAATTAATCTGCTGATAGCCGGAACAGAGAAGTGTTACACTGTTTCATTTGTGTACGGTAATTGCAGCCAAACAGTGCTGTTTTGTAACAAAGTGAATCTCTCTGGCGTAACAGGCCAGAATGTTGAGGAAGGTGTCTGCTATGACCAATCATGCACGTTATCCCAGCTATGTGAATTGTGTGGCCCATGTGCTGAGCACTTCGCCTCAACCCTTAAGCGTCGATGCCTTAATTTCGAATATTGAAAACCAGCGCCCGTTGACCAAGGGCGCTCGTCGCGCGGTCTATCGCGCCATTGGACAGTTGTTTCAAGCTGTGCCGGTAACCACCAGCCATTTTGGCTGGCTATCGCGCCTGTTGGCGGACAATTTATTTCGCCATCCACTCACGAATGACGAAGCCCGTAAAGGCTATTTGCTGTTAGATGAAATGGAGCATGCCGTCTTCTTTCCGCAATTTTTTCAAACCAATAAGCCCGATGAGCGTAGACTCAAAATCGAATTGATGGGCGGGCCGACGATCGAAGCGGAAGCCTGTATCGAGCGCCGCACCTGGTCTTTGCGCCTGGGGGCAGAGTTTGTGGAGTGGATTGAAGAAGCGGGTGGCCAGGGTCGGGATGATATCCTGATCAAAGTCAATGACGCACTGGCTGGCCATTATACGTTACGTTTGCAACCGCGTGAAATTCGTGACAATAGCGCGATTCAGAACCGTAACATTCAACTGGCCTTGATGGCCGAAGAGATCGTCAGCAAAGATCGGCGTGCGCGCAGTGCCGTGCCCACGGCCGAGCTGGCGGCACGCTTAATTGCGCGCGGTTTCTTTACCGAAGCTGTGCCTGCCGATGACTTGCACTATGTCCTGCATCAGTACAGCCTATTACGTTTTCGCCAGGGGCAGGGCTACTCGTTAGAAGAAGAGGAAGCTCGTTATGCGCCAGATCGCCGCACTGTCCGCGAAGGCGCACCACGTTACTACGCCGAACAAGCGCCCGACGCGCCGCCGGCCAGCCATGATGACTTGACCCATGAGTGGGGCGAACTGCTGGCAGAAATGCCAGAAATAGAGTTCGTCGGTGAAAGCATGGAAGATTCCTGCGCGAGCTATGAAGCCTATCTAGACAGCTTTCGCGACAGCCATGACAGTGAAGAATTTCTTTCGCACAGCGATTTTCATTTGTTAGAGGCAGAGCTGGAAACGTTGATTAGCTTGGAATACGAGTTTGGCTATTTGTTGCCAGAGCAGCAAGCACGTAAGGAACAATTGGCTAACACGCTCTTTATCGATCCAGAAATGCTTTTGGATGATGACATGGATTCGCCAAACTATCCAGACTCCGATTACCCGGATTCCGACTATCCTGATAGTGGCGATTTCCCGTTTTGGCAAAATTAACCCTGGCATGACCAATCGCTCTGTCAATTGTCGCTACTTCTATGGCGACTATCATCGTGGAATGAACAAGGAAGCTTGCCGACTTGTCGAGGCAAATCCTGCTAACCAGCGGGAGTGGAAGCGCAGTCTGTGCAATTCCTGTCCGGTGCCGGCGTTGATTATCGCGAGCAATTCACGCGATCTGTTGCTCGAAGCCCAAGTAAAGCGCAAATTTTGGCGTGATCAGGTCGAAGTGACCTTCGCTGTCTGCTCAAAACATATGGTGGAACTGACTGATCCAAATTACTGTCCCGAGTGCGCCAAAGAGCAAAACTACACCGTTTCACCAATCTCGTCATAAACAATCACATAAGAGCTGGATAATTAGTGGGGAACGCAACTTGCGGTCCCCACTATTTGTGATCGGCTGCGATATGCGTGTTTGCGAGCAAGGGGGATTGTGCTGTCGGGGTTGCGCGCGGCTGCCGCCAACGTCGTA
>JBBRVA010000114.1:0-13889 GCA_038247295.1 Caldilineales bacterium
ATCCCTGGTGGCGCGCGTTGGCAACGAAATCGCTGGTTTCCTCTTTGGCTTTACAAAATTTGGCGGCTATCCGCTGCCGGCAGATTGGCAAAGCTGCTTTCAAGCCAATGTTCGTCTGGAATCGCAAACGCTGGGTGTTTTACCCCAGCATCGCGGTTTGCGGCTTGGCTTTTTGCTCAAACAAGTACAAGCGCAAGCCGCGCGCACCCAGGGCATCGACATTATCAATTGGACAGTGGACCCGCTGCAATATCCCAATGCTGCGCTGAATTTTGGCCTCTTGCGCGCCGTTGCCTTCGACTTTACTGCCGATTACTATCCCTTTCGCAACGCCCTAAACCGGGTGGCCGCCTCTCGCTTTAGCCTGACTTGGTTGGTGAATTGCGCGCGTGTGCAGCAAGCGTCCTTGCTCGGGGTGCAGGCGACAGTCGTAGATCTGCGCCACCGCCCGGCAATTTTGCGCCTCAATGAACAGTGGAATCAGATTGCCGAAGCCAACAATGCCCCTTTTATCGCGATTGAAATCCCACGCGACTGGACCTCGCTCCAGCGCGAAAATCTTGACGAAGCGATCCGCTGGCGCACGGTTACCGACGAAATCTTCAGCCGCACGATTGGCCGCAACCCCGGTCAATATGTGGTAACCGATGTCGGCGTCGATGGCGAACGCCGTTTCTTGATCGCGGAACAGGCCGGCGATGCACTTTGGGGAAGATTAGGCGCCGCGTAACTTTCTGATCAAACCGCCAGTTCGCTGAATCAGAATATCTTGAGCAATCATAATGGCCGATCTAGGAATCGGCCATTATAATTTGAGGTCGATAATCAGATTAGGACGAAAATAGCGGGTGAACCTTTTAGATCCGCCCCTCGTTTTCTACGATGATTGTAACAAAACTCCCACCCAACAAAAATCGTTTATCAGTCGAAAGTGTGCAAGACAATATTTGCCACTCGGCAAACATCGGTTTGCGCACTTTGCACAGATGAGCCAACAAAAATTAAATAGAAAGATTGGAGTCTAGAATGAGTTTCCGGCAACGTCTTTCGTTAGATGGACAATGGCAATTTCAGTTTGATGCGGCCAACTGTTCAATGCAAGCAGAAGTGCCAGCGACCGGTCCCTGGCGCGCAGCAATTGTGCCACTGCCTTGGCAAGCCCAATTTGATGATTTACGGCACAGCAGCGGCACAGGTTGGTATCGGCGTACCTTTAGCTTTGATGCACAACCAACGGGCGCGGTTATCCTTCACTTCGGCGCCGTTGATTACCATGCGGCGGTCTGGGTCAACGGCCAAAAAGTGGGCGAGCATGAAGGCGGCTATCTGCCTTTCGAGTTTGAGGTGGGGGCTTACCTACGGGTCGGGGAGAATGAGTTGGTTGTGCGCGCGATTGATCCGAGCAACAATCGCAATTGCTGGCCAGACTTTCCTTTCAGCGAGGTTCCACACGGGAAACAGAGTTGGTATGGTCCGATTGGTGGCATCTGGCAAAGCGTATGGATCGAGACGCGATCAACTGTTCACTTCCATAGCCTGCGCCTGACGCCAAACGCAATCACCGGCGCGCTGGAGATTGCCGCCCAGTTTCACGGGATACCCAGCCGCGCAGCGCAGGTGCAGGTGCGAATCACCGGACCAGACGGCGCCGAAGTGACGCAAAGCACCTTGGATGCTAACGGCACAGGCTTGGTTCAGCTACCGCTGGCCACCCTGGCGTTGTGGAGCCCCGATACCCCGGCACTTTACACAGCCACGGCAACACTGGTTGAGCAGGGTCAAGCCAGAGATGAGATCAGCGCCACGTGTGGTTTCCGCACGATTGAAGCGCGCGCGGGACGTATTTACCTGAACGGAAAGCCGCTTTATCTGCGCGGGGCGCTTGATCAAGCCTACTATCCAGAAACGATCTATACGCCGCCCAGCCTCGAATTTCTGGAAGATCAGGTGCATAAGGCCAAAGCGCTTGGCCTCAACTGTTTGCGCTGCCACATCAAGATCGAAGATCCGCGCTACTACGAAGTGGCCGACCGCTTAGGCATTCTGATTTGGACGGAAATTCCAAACTGGGTGCTCTTGACACCAGCCGTATCGCAACGCGCCAAAACGACTTTTCAATCGATGGTCGAGCGTGATTGGAACCATCCCTCGATCTTCGCCTGGACATTGGTCAACGAAGATTGGGGCACAGACTTGATGCGCAATGCCGAACACCGCCGCTGGCTGGCCGATTTCTATCACGAGGCCAAGGCGATCGACCCGACGCGCTTGATCATTGATAACTCGGCCTGTAATGGCAATTTCCATGTCGCCGGTGATCTGGAAGACTACCATTACTACCGGGCCATTCCAGACCATGCCGATGGCTGGGACGCGTGGGTAGCAGAATTCGCCAGCCGTGAGTCAGATTGGGTCTGGGCTGCCGATTACAAGCACGAGCGTCGCGCCGACCTGCCGCTGATCGTCAGCGAATTCGGCAACTGGGGGTTGCCCGATCCGGCGCGCATTCAAGAAAATGACCGCGATCCATGGTGGTTTGAAAACGGCCACGAATGGGGTGACGGCATTGTTTATCCGCACGGCATGCGCGAGCGCTTTGATTTCTGGGCCTTGGGCGATGTCTTCGATAGCTTTGAAAACTTTACGCAAAGCCACCAAATGCACATGGCGCATAGCCTGGCCTATGAAATTGCCTCGCTGCGGCTTCACCCCGCCATCGGTGGTTATGTGATCACCGAATTCACTGATGTACACTGGGAATGCAACGGTCTGATGGATATGCAGCGCAATATCAAACATGGGCTGGATGCTATCTTTACGCCAATCAATCAGGACCGAGTGATCGTGGCCCGTCCATTGCGCTGGAGTGGCAAACCGGGCGAGCGTGTGCCAGTGGAAGTGTATACCTTTGGCATTGATGGTATTGAGGCGCATGGCACAATCCAATGGCAAGCAGGTGGCGCGGCTGGCGAGCTAGCCGCGCCCGGTGGTCTCATCGAGGCGCCCTTAACGATGGTAGGGATGGAGCAGGTCCATGTGCAGTGGCTGGCTGCGGATGGCTCACGACTAGCTAGTCATCAAGTGGAGTTAGCCTGCACCGTACCGAAAATTTCAGATCGATTACTGCGCGTGCTCAACAATCCAGCTTTGGCGGCCACCCTGCAAGCGCTCGGCTATACGGTGACCACCGACGCCGACGAGGAGGATAGCCCCGATCAACTGTGGGTGGCGACGCACTACACGGCGGAACTCCAAGCCGCTGTACAAGATGGCGCCCACCTTCTGCTCTTGGCTGGCCCAGAGTTTGCCCAAACGCCGACCAACGTACGCTTGCCGGTGGGTGGTGTTGTGGCCCGCGCCGGTACCATCTGGCAAGGTGATTGGGCAACCTCGTTCAGTTGGCTTAAAAAGCGCGGGCCTTTTGCCCACCTACCCGGCGGACCCTTGCTGGAAATGGAATATGCCGAAATTATGCCCGATGCCATTTTGGCCGGCATCCCGGCCTGGATGGCACGCGAACAGAGTTGGGCCGGGTTGGCACTGGGCTGGATCCACAAGCCGGTGTCGCTGCTGGCCAAGCTCGATTATGGGCGGGGTTCCGTGATTGTAACAACGTTTAAGCTAACAGAGCTAACACTGGCCGATAATGTGATGGCACAAGCGTTGTTTAGTGGATTGGTTATGTTATAAACGGCCAACTTATTTTCAAGCCAGCCATTCAACCCGAATAAGCGCCGTCACTTTAGCGAATTCTGGATCACCGGTCACAACCGTCGCTTGAAACTCTTGGGCGGCGGCAACCGCAAAGGCATCAGCGTAGGCGATCGGATAGTTCGCTTTGATGTGCGCCGCAGCCAACACACGCGTTTGGCTAGCATCAAGCAGTTCTAGGGGAAGTTGCTCAATCGCAGCCAGCACCTGTTGCGCAATCACCAGGCTGCGCTCACGCTCGGTGATGTAGAGCACTTCTCCTAGATTGATAACGGAAAGATAGACTTGAGCGCGCGCTTCTTGTGCTGCTTGCAATATTACTTGGATCCGATCTGCACTCGGTTCCCCTTCCAAAAATGCGAGCAGCGCAAAACTGTCCAAAATGTAGATAGGCTTCTGTTCATTGCTCACTAGCTAATTCCTGGGCATGTTCAGCAAGGAGCACGCGCGTTAAGGGAGGGTCGCCTTTGAGCAACCCATAACCTTGCTGCACAGGGTTATCAAGTAAAGGCACAAAGGCTAACACACCACCATAATCGACGACGCCGACCCGCGAGCCCGGCGTCAGGCCATATTTTTTACGCAGATCAGCCGGGATTACAACCCAACCTTTGCTTGAAATGGTTAAAACTGTCATAGTTCGGCTCCTCTCCCGGAACGTTATACTTACTCCACAAAAAGTATAACGCAGATCATCAAAATAGCAAAGCCACAAGGTAGATAAGGAAAACGCTAGCGTGTTCTGTAAACAAACAGCGTAAAATAAAAAGAGAGCCGGAATTATATCCGACTCTCTTTTTGTTTGTTAATCCAGCAATTCGGTATTTTACTCTACCGAGGCTTCAACCACTTCACCTGTCGCGCGGTCAACCACAACCGTTGCCACCTGGCTTTCCGTGCTCAATTCAACAACCCACACGTCTTGGCCATTGCGCTGATCGGGAACGACCGTGCGCTCAATGATCTCACCTTGCAGCAGATCTTGGCTAGCCTGCTCAGCAATCCGGATCGCCGCGCGAGCATTCACCTCGCCAATGGCCTCATCGGACTGTTGCGCCTGCAACCCCGAAGGGCGGGTGCCAAGCACGACATCAACTTGGACTTCTTCATCACCGCGCAAGAGTGTTAATGTAACAGTCTCGCCAGGGGAAGCTTGCGTTACCAGGTAACCGACCAGGTCTTCGAAGCTGTAGACCGGCACATCGTTGATGGCAGACACAACATCGCCACCCGCCTGAATCTGCGTACCCTCGCCAATCTGCACTGGGCGATTGCCACCCAACACACCGGCTTCAGCGGCTGGGCCACCTTCGACGGCTTGGGCCACATAGACACCCAAACGGTTGCTCGGCAGTTCAAGCAGTTTGGAAAGGGCAGGGCTAATGCTCTGACCACTCAAGCCCAGATAGGCATAGTCGAACTTGCCATTGGCGAGCAATGCCGGTACAACACGGCGTACAATCGACACAGGAATGGTGAAACCAACACCGGAATTGCTGCGCGAGGGCGATTCGATGGCAAAGTTCACACCGACCACTTGGCCCGCCAAATTGAGCAGCGGGCCACCCGAGTTGCCAGGGTTGATCGCAGCGTCGGTCTGGATAATGTCGGGCAGCGAGTAGCGGCTTTCGCCCAGGTCACCGACCGGTAAATCGCGGCTCAAAGCGCTCACAATACCAGTGGTCATTGTGCCGGCCAATCCAAACGGGTTGCCAATTGCAACTACACTGTGGCCTACACGCAGGTTATCCGGTTCGGCCAACGCCAGTGGACGCCAATCCATACCTTCGGGCGGCGTCACCTTGATGACGGCCAGGTCGGCCTGTGCATCGGTGGCCACAACTTCCGCATCGGCCCAGAAGCCGTTGCTGAAAATCACAGTCACCTCTTCAGCGCCTTCCACCACATGGTTATTGGTGACAATATGGCCTTCGTTGTCATAAATAAAGCCAGAACCTTGACCCTGCTGCAACGGAGCTTCACCTTCGGGCAGGCTAAAGCCAGGGATACCACTGACTTGAGCGCGGCGTGCCGTAACCTGAATATTAACAACCGAGAGCTTTACTTGGTCGTACAAACTGGCCAACGCATCTTGGTCGGTTAGCAGCGATTGATTGACTTCCACCGTTGGTGCATTGGTCGGCAAGGTATAGGCGGGCGTTTCGCCAGTTTGAGCGCTAACGAACGCGGTATTCCACAAAAGCGGGGCATAGAAAGCCCCTAAAACGAGGGTCAACGCCAACGCGGCAATTATCAACACCCTTGGCGTCCATTGCTTTTTAGATTGCTCAGTCGGGCTCGACTGCACAAGCTGATAATCTGACATGTGATCAGACATACGAACATCTCCTTCATCACTACTGCGAATTTTAATTAGAACAGGCTGGACAACAATGAGTGATCAATTCATCATTTAGTCCATCGTCAATCGACGTCTGTGGATTAGGATAAGGCCCGCGACTTAGAGCCATCTGAGGGAAAGATGAAAAATTGGTTAAGAAGTGGAAGAAAGGAAGTAAGAGAGTAGGGAAGTTGATCCCCTACTCCCTACTACTGCTTTATCCTTCCGCGGCCGGTGTCGCTTCGGCGGCGGGGGTGGGGGCGGCTTCCAGCGTCGGGGCGGGGGTTGGGGCGGTTGGTACGCCGGTCAAGGTGGCCAGTTGTTCCAGGGTCACACGCAATGCTTCAATCACTTCTCCGTAGCCAGCCCAATCACCATCGCGCAGATAGGTCTGGGCCTGGTTATATTGGGTATTGGCCTGCACAATTAACGCTTCCAGGTTGGCTGCCTCGGCAGGCGCAGCGCCCTCAGCACCAACGGCGGGCGTGGTCTGTGCGCTAGGGAATGTCGATGGTGCACCTGCCGCCAAGTCCGCCAGGTCGGCATCGGCCAACACATCACGCCCAAAGAGTTGGGCCAGCGCTAGGCCGAGATTCTCCGCCATGACCACGCGATCACTTGTCGCCAATATCACACGCTTCAGCTCGGGAATCCGACCGTTGACTGCTTGCAGATAAAGCGGCTCGACATAGAGCAGACTGCCGCCAATCGGGATGACCAGTAAATTGCCGCGAATGACGTTGCTGCCTTGTTGGCCCCACAGGGTAAGCTGTTCGCTGATAATCGGATCCTGGTCGATGCGGGCTTCGATCTGTTTGGGTCCATAGACCAATGAGTCTTTGCCAAATTCGTAGACTAATTTCTGGCCATAGTTATCGGGGTCGCTCTGCGCGGCCAACCAAGCGGTCATATTCTCGCGATTAGCGGGTGTAAAGGGTAAAATTTGCACATAGTCCAGTTCTTCGCTGTCCGGCAGTTGCATCAATACATAATAGGGCTCCATCGGCGCCAGTTGGTTTTCGTAGAGCTCTTCTGGCCAGGCCCAGACATCCTCTTTATTGTAAAATTGGTTGACTTCGGTCATGTGATAGATGCGGTAAACGCTAGCCTCGACCCGGAATAGATCTTCCGGATAGCGAATGTGCGCTTTTAGATCATCTGGCATTGCGCTAAAGGGGGCAAAGAGGGCCGGAAAGATGCGGCTGTAGGCAGCAATGATCGGCTCGTTTTCATCCATTACATAAAATTGCATCGTACCGTCATAGGCGCTGGTGACAATCTTAACAGAATTGCGAATGTAGTTTAAACGCACCGGTTGGTTGGTCGATTCGCCAAAGGCGGCAGAAATTGGCTCGCTATACGGGAAGCGATCACTCATCGTATACGCATCGACAATCCAGTAGAGACGGCCATCACCACCCACAACCACATAAGGATCCGAGTCAAAAAGCAAAAAAGGAGCCACTTCCTGAATGCGCTCCATGATATTGCGGCGCCAGAGCAATTGGCTGTCGGGATTGATATCCTGGTTGAGCAAAAGGTTAATGTCCGCAAAATGCAGGGCAAAGAGCAGACGCGCCCCCAAACTCATGGTAATGCCCGTGTTGGCCTCGAAACTGGTGGTGACGTTACGCTCACCACTCGGATAGTCAAATTCTGGTTCATTCGTACGCGCGATCACATAGTCGTTAGTGCGTTCGCCAAAATAGATCTGAGGCTGCGTCACTGGAATCGATCCCTGGATCGGCAGATCTTTCAGCAAAAATTCGGGCAGTCCATCGCGGGTGATTTTGGCGACCGGCGAAGCAGCCACGCCATAGCCATGCGTGTAAAAGAGACGGCGATTGATCCAGGTTTGGGCGTTTTGATTCAGCCGTTCCGGCGCCAGTTCGCGCGCAGCTATCATCACCTGTTGCACTTCACCGTCGATTGTATAGCGGTCAACATCGACATCATTAAATTCATAATATTGAGTCAACGCCTGCACTTGACTGTAAGTCTGCAAGAGTGGCCGGTAGTCCCACAGGCGGATATTGCGCACCGTCTCCGGTTCGTCAAGCAAACCTTGGGCCGTCAGCTGGCGACTGGCATCGTAGGGTTGTACAGCAATCTGATCCAGCCCAAACGCGATGCGGGTAAATTCAATGTTGTTAGCAATATAGGGGCGTTCCAGGTTCAATTCGTTGGGGCTAACGCGAAAGCGCTGTACAAAACCAGGATATACGCTGCCGGCGAGGATGGCGACTAACACCCACACAACCAGCACGGCAACGATCATGCGCCAGGTGCGGCGCAAGAACGCTGTCACCAGTAGCAGTACAGCCGTGATCAAAGTAATGATCGCCAGCAGATTATAGGCGGGCAACTGCGCCTTGACATCTGTGTAGCCAGCGCCAGCAACGACTCCGCGGTCGGCATAGACCAGTTGGTAAGCATCCAGCCGGTATTGCCAAGCCACCAAGAGCAAGATAAAGGCGCCCAGCGCGCTCAAATGGGCTAGTACTGGTGTGCGGATGTTCCATCCTCGCAACCCAACGCCAGCGACGAGCGCGGTCGCAAGCAGGGTGACCACGCCCATCACCATCAGCCAGGTGCGCAGCCACTGCCAGATGGGTAATGTGAACATAAAAAAGCTAATATCACGGTTGAAGATTGGGTCGACCAAATTAAACGTGCCTTGATTCAAGTAGACTAAGACCGACTCCCACACATCGGCGGTGCTAAAGCCGACAAAAATTGCCAGCAGGGCAGCGCCACCTAGCAGCAGTGTTCGCACCCGCACGCCAATCGCGTCGGCAAATTGATCCAGCGCGGTATCGGCCAAACCGCGCGGTTCCAACCGTTGCGCCAAGAGCATGTTGAAGGCTAGAAAAAGCCAAAAAATCAGCGCACCGGCGGCAAAGAGGCCAAACGAGGCCCAGAGGCGCGTCAAGAAGACCGATGTCAACCCCAGGCTGTCGTACCAAAACCAATTGGCATAGAATCCCAAGCCGCGGCTCAACAGAATGAAGAGCAAGATAGGAATGATAACCCAGAGCCAGCGGCGTGGATTGCCTCCTCCAGTTGCAACCGGGCGACGTGGCGTTTCTGGGGGGATCCAGTCCCCCTCGCGCTCCAAATTTTCTTCCAGCGAACGAATCAAATCCGCAAACGGATCATTGTTACGCATATTGTTTTCCTTGAATTATGATGGATTTTCTCCCTGCTTTCATTCTAACAGACTAATAGGTACTTCACCAGTACCCTTGCACCCGATTCAAGGGGGACAGAAAATGGGAAACGGGATACAGGAAACAGGATAGGGGTACCAGCGCGTATCCTGTTTCCTGTATCCCGTTTCCCCTCTTTTAATGTTACAATTTATGCTATGACAAACCAAACGTGGCCAGATGCACTCAGTCGGCCAGAACCTGATCGAGTTCAACTTTTGCTGGTAGAGTTCTGGCAACGCCTGCGTGCGTTACCGGATCTGCTCATACGTGAAGAACACCTGTTGGCCGAACGCAACACAGCCGGCTTGCGCGATCTGATCATCGAAATGATGCTGGCCCTCAACGGCGTCCAATGGCCACCGGCAACAGTACATCTTAACCGCTACTTGGGCGCCAGCCAGCGTGCAGCGATCGAAAAGACTCTAGTTGCCCCTACCGTGAATGATGATAGCTGGATTGGCCGCGCGGTGGCTTTGGTGGTGATCTACCGCTGGTATGCGCCACAACTGGTTGAAAAATATGGGCTAGAATATCCGCAAGCATTGGAAGACAAAACCTGGACCCAACTACAGCGCGAAGTGCCGGCGTGGCCACTAACGGTGACAACCGCTTGACAGTACAGCAGATCGTCTTTGTCGCCCCTTTTGGGCTGGGCAAAAAAACGACAGTGTGGGCGCGTACGCTGCCCTTGGCCCGTTATCTCGCCAGCCAGGGCCAGCAAGTTACCATCCTCATTCCGCCCTGGGATACGCCTGTCGACGCCGGCAAACAGTGGGTTGAAGACGGCGTACAGATGGTGAATGTCCACCTAGGTGGCGGCATACTTGGGACAGTAGCGCGCATGGTGCATTGGATAGATCGCGCGCAACCGCAGATCGTCCATATCGTCAAGCCCCGCGCCCATGCCGGGTTGGTGCAGTGGTGGCTGTGGCAAAAACGACGGCTACAGCGCCGTGGCCCCCATCTGCTACTCGATGTAGACGATTGGGAGCAAGCGTGGAACGCGATCAACCATTATCCGCGGCCAGTCGCCCGCTTTCTGGCTTGGCAAGAAGAGTGGGGCATCCGTCACGCCGATGCCGTTACTGCGGCCAGCGGCTGGTTAGTCGATCGGGTGCAACAGTATACGCCGCATACACCTGTGCTTTATCTACCAAATGGCATTGAGCGTGTGCCAACAACCGAAAACGGGCCACAGGCCACCTCGGACGAAATTTGTGTGCTCTTTTTCTCGCGCTTTGTCGAAGTGGAACCGGCATGGCTAGCCGACTTCTGGCATGCGCTGCATGAGCAATTGCCCCAAGCCCGTTTATTAATCGCTGGCCAGGCCTTACAAAGTGGCCGCGAAGCCATTTATCAAACTCAGATGCAGAAAACAAACCCAGTTGGGGCCGCGCAAGTGGAATGGCTGGGCTATGTGCAGCCCGCCGATTTGCCCGCCTTATATGCGCGCAGCACGTGTGCAATCTTCCCTTCGGCCGCTACGCCACTGTTGCAAGCCAAATGTAGTGTCAAACTCGCGACCACTTTGTTGCATAGGGTACCGGTTATTGCCAGCGCCGTTGGTGAACAGGCAGCCTACGGCGCTAACGGTGCAGCCTATTTAGTTGCTGCCGACGCCACGGCCGCGGCATTCGCCCATGCCACAGCCGAGCTTGTAAATCAACCACTACGCCAACAGCAATTGATCAACGACGCCAAACAACATCTTTTGTCCACCTATCCATGGCCACGCTTAGGAAAAGATTTGGTTGCATTTTATCAGCAAGTGAGCCAACCTTAACCGGCGCGCAACCAAACAAATTAAGTACACTAATTCTCGTCCACGCCGTCACGATTCTCCGCGCATTATAAGTGCCTCACATGATGGTCTAGCTAAAGCTGAATATCCAAATCGCCAAAAAATCTCATCTCAATTAACATTTGCAATGGAAATTATTGACAATTTTTATTGCATCATCTTTTAAAATCATCTTTTTTAGATACAATGTAACCAACTTGTAAGTAATTAAAGCAAAAATATGATATAAAATGGTTGTGGCTTACATCGTTGCTTCGCTTCTAACCCAAGTGCCTTTTCATCGATTATCGTTAGATTCTACGCTATTTTTATAGAACTTTGTACACGTAATGCCTACAAAAGTAGAGCATTTTGTCTATACTTAATTTGGTGCTATCAAATATATCATATTTTATTAATTGTTGCGCATTATCTGCATTGACGCATATTTCATTCTCTCCACAAATAATGCACTTTTGTCTATCTACTATCTATAGGAGTATGTTTTATGCCAGAATTCTCTTCGAGCAGAATATTTGCTCGCATGGCCCGCCGGCTATGCTACAGCATGGGTATAGCCATCGTTGGTGCAATCTTTATGATTGCATTGACGCCACCACAGACCGCCTATGCAGCGGCCTGTGGTGGAAGCGCCATTACCGGCACAGCTTTCCGTGATTATAATGCCAATGGTGTCCAGGATGCGCTTGAGCCTGGTATTGTCGGTATTGTCGTCACAAGTTTTGCGGCCGATGGTGCAACCGTAACATGTGAAACGACCACCAACGGCGGCTACGGCATTGATCCTGCTGGCGCCTTTCCCGTCCGGCTTGAGTTTACGCTGCCGACCGATGGCAGCTTGAATTTCTTGCGCCCGGGTCCGGCTGGCACAGGATCGGCTACTACAGTCACGTTTGTCAACGCGCCCGCGACCAATATCAACGTTGGCTTCAACAATCCGGCTCAATACTGTGGCAGCAATCCCAATCTGACAACATCGTGCTATGTTTTTGGCGAGCAGAATGACAACTCAGACGGTGTGAATAAAGACAGAAGCGTCTTATCTGCCTTCCCTTACAATGCGGGCAGCACCAATCTATCGGATGCCAACGCCGTCATTAGTCCAGCGCCCACGTCGCAAGCCTTAGCCAAGCAAATCGGCTCGGTGTGGGGCCTGGCCTGGAATGCGCAAAGCCAGACGCTCTATGCAGGGGCTTTTCTTAAGCGCCATACCGGATTTGGACCAGGAGGTCCAGGCGCAATTTACAAAGTAGAAGGTGGCGCACCTAGCCTGTTCCACAACTTTGGCGCCCTGGTCGGCGCCGATCCGCACCCTGCACCGGGTACGACTTGTCTATCACCCGGCCACAACGCCGACAATACCAATGCTAATTGCTGGCTCAATGACACCAATGCTTTTGATCTAGTCGGCAAGGTAGGCTTTGGTGACTTGGAAATGTCCGACGATTTCAGCACCTTGTACGCCGTCAACTTGGCCACCAAGGCATTGATGGCCATCCCGGTTGGCAACCCTAGTGCTGCGGTTTCCACGCCTGTACCGGTCCCTGGCTCCTGCCAGTCCGCCGATGTACGTCCCTTTGGTCTGGGCGTTAACGATGGCACCGTTTACGTGGGCATGGTCTGCTCAGCAGAGTCCACCCAAAATCGGAATAACTTGCGCGCCTATGTCTATACGTTTGCCAATGGTGCTTTTAATGGCACCCCCGTATTAGACTTTTCACTAACATACAATCGCGGCAGCAGTAACACGCAATGGCAATATTGGCTTAACCGCACCAATTTTGGTCTTGTTTTCAACGAAGATATCATAACTGAAGGCAAATGGGCACAACCCTGGTTAACTGATATCGCCTTCGACAATGGCAATATGATTCTTGCCCTGCGTGACCGCAATGGCGACCTCTTTGGCACGGTGGCGGGTGGTCCAGATCCGGCTGATAGCAGAAACTACTCGGCTGTTGCCCGCGGCGACATCCTGCGCGCCTGCAGCAATGGCAGCGGTAGTTGGGTCTTAGAGTCCAACGCTACCTGTGGTGGTGTGACCACCGGTGGCGGCAGCAATGGCCAAGGTCCAGGCGGTGGCGAATACTATTATCAGGATCAGCAGAACAATCCACCCCACACAGAGACATCATTGGGGGGCCAGTTGCAAATCCCCGGTTTCCCAGATGTAGCTTCGACCATTTTCAACCCAATTGAAAATCAGGTTCCAGGCGCCGTGAGTGACGCTGGGATAAAATGGTACAATAATGTAACTGGCATAACCACCCGTGCCTACCGCGTCTTTGATGCCTCGGGGGCAGGTAACCCACCGGCCCTTTTCTCGAAGGCGAACGGGTTAGGGGACTTGGTGGCGTTGTGCGATCCAGCGCCGCTGGAAATCGGCAATCGGGTGTGGAACGATACCGATGGCGACGGCATTCAGGACCCGGGTGAGCTTGGCATCGATGGCGTCGATGTCGAGCTGTACTTCAGCGGCCAACTGATCGGCACCGTCACCACCGCCAACGGTGGCCTCTATCTGTTCAACACCAATGTCGATGCGCCGAACGGCATCCAGAGCGGCACCGGCACGCCAGGCGGCGCCTCGGCCTACGCGCTGCGCATTCGCAACGTGACCGGTCCCAACCAAGCGCTGGCCTTGGCCGGCTTGAGCCTGACCCTGCCCAACAGTGACCTGACGCCCAACGGCGACGCCCGCGATTCGGATGGCAATCTGGTCGGGCTCGACGCCAGCTACACGATTCCCTATGCCGCGCTGCAAGGCCCCGGCGACAACGACCATACCCAGGACTTTGGCTTCACACCGGCGCTGCTGCCCTTC